>JAJHRV010000074.1 GCA_020833525.1 Thermosphaera sp. | reverse complement strand
CGAGAGAATTCTTCACAGAGCTTAGAGAAGCAATTAAATCAAAGTACCCAGATAAATACATTGTCGGAGAAATATGGCAACAAATGCCCGACTGGGTCAACAATGGACCATTCGATAGCTTAATGAACTATTCACTTGGAGACTTCCTCGTGGAGTATAGCAAGGGAGGTTATCGAGATAACGCTGCATATGTTTTGTCATCTTATTATGCTAGATACTCCATTAGCGTTGCAGGCATGGGCTTCAACCTCGTCGACTCCCACGATACAAGTAGGGTTTTAACTAGACTAGGCGGGGGGATACTATTACCAGAGCCTAATCCACCGAGAGAGGCTGTTGAAAGACTTAAGCTACTCTCAACGCTACAGTTCACTCTACCAGGTCTACCAGTAGTCTATATGGGTGACGAGTTCGGAATACCTGGATTAAAGGAGCACATGGAGGAGCATAGATACCCAATACAGTGGGATAAATTGAGTAAGCCATATAATATAGAGGTCTTAGAACACTATAAAGCAATAGGTAGAATTAAAAACAACATTGAGGCTCTACACACAAGTATTATTAGAATCCTTGAATCAAGTGGAGGGTTGCTCGCATACACGAGGGGCTACCACGACGAGCTACTGGTGATCGCTAATAATGGATACAATAGTGCTGTATTTAAATTACCAAAAGACCTAGCTGTCAGCAACTGGACTCTCGTATATTCATCATCTAGTAGACAACCTACATTCAGAGGAGGGGAAATCGTCGTGCCTCCGATCACTGCATTAATACTCATGAAGCAGGCGAATCCCACAGAGACTATTAATACTCAATCGCCCACAACCACGAGCATCAATGAGACGAGTATTGGAACGACATTACAGACTAGTACAACGAGAATCGAGGCTCTTGATAACTATAGATTATTGATCTTTATAGTGATCTTGGTCTCGGCGATCTCCGCAGTAGTATTACTCACTAAACAACGTAGATAGATCTATAGTATTGCCTAGAGCCGATAAAAGTCCATTGTGAAAGTTGTGATTATAATCCATTAGAACTCTTAATTTATGGATTTTATTTACGATTTGGTGAAAGTTCTCCAATCTTAATTAAACCGAGTGTACTCAATAGAAACACCCATTATGGATCACATTCTTTAATGTGCATCCATATCTCAAAGAGCTATGGGGGTAAATTAATAGACAACTAGTAGTGTGTATATAGATGGGAATTTAGAGTGGGTTTAATTGATTAATTATTGTGTTTTCACTAGTTTCTAAAAGCAAAATCGCTGGGTGTTTAAGTAGTAGAGACTCATCTTTAATTTAGTAATTATGTATTTACCACAGTGAAACACTTGGAAAACCATTTCTCAGTGCTTTTCTCAATTGAATTATGAAGACAATAACTCCTAGTATTAGGAATAAAGCTCCATAGACTCCACCTATCAATATTGCATTCTCGATTGAAACGACGGGCTCTATTCCTAGTAGTGAGTACCTTATTAACTCCGCTGGGTAGCTGAATGGTGTGAGGAGTGCTATGGTCTTTAGAACTTCAGGCGACTGCTTCAATGGGAACAATCCCCCAGTTGCTACTGGAAGTATAAAACTCAGAAACTCAACAAAGAATCCAGTAGAGCCGGTTGACAGCATTGAGCTACCTAGAAGTAGTGCGTAGCCAATAAGGCTAACTGTGTACAGTGTAAACCCTGCAGCGAATGCATAGTAGTTTGTGATAGTTATAGCGGGAGGAGCCCACACTATTGATATCAACACATAGTTGAAAACTAGTGCAATGCAGAGCCATATGAGAGTAAATGGTAGAATGCCAAAGTAGTGTGGTGCGAAGCCGGCTCCACTCGTAATGTAGTATTCTAGTCTCCCATTCATAATCATCCACCTCAATTCAGCTGCCCAATCCCAACTAGCAGCTGAGAAGTAGTAGAATAGCATTATGCCTACGTAGATTCTAGACGCTACTTCGTCTTTGCTAACGCCTTCTGGAGTGAATAGCGTAACGGGTATTGTGAACATAATGATCCAAAGACCCATTGACATGAGTCCATATATAAATCCATGTGATCTAATGAAGTCGCTGATAAAGTACGCTTTGAAAACAGCGTAGGATCGCCTAAGAAATCTTAACACCTTCTTTCACCTTTTTCACTTCCCAAGCCTTAATAGACCATGCACCTGCTGGTAGGTATAGGAAAAACAGTGTGAACGCTATCGCCATTAGTAGGTGAGTATTAGACTCTAAGTGCAATAGTGTTCTCTGAATAATTTCGACAATGAATGATGAAGGTATTAATGAGCCGATAATGTATCCAATTAAAGGAATATAGAACCTAGGGTAATACACACCCATTAATATCATTACAATTGGCCTAACAATATTTATAATTCTCCAAGACTCGCCTACTCTGTGGCATACTCCGGCAACAAAGATCGCGAATGGAACCATTAATACACAGCCAACTGCGATTAGAGTTATCACTAGGAGACTCAGTAAAACCCCTTCTAATCCATAGTAATACACATACACTGGCAGTATACTCGTAGCACCCATTAAAAGCAACTCTGTATACCTAGGAAATGGGAGAGCCATATAGTACTTCAACCTATTGACAGGCGAGGATATTATATAGACTAATGTACCATTCTCAGAATCATATAGAGGCCTCCAGAGCAAAACATCAACACTCGCTAGTATAGACATCAATATATAACTCGAAGTAATCAAGTACAATACAGGGTTCAAGCCAAACTTCTCCACGAAGACTTCAGGGGAGCCCCCAGCGTATCCTATAAACAATGCGAATAAAGTAAAGAGATAGGGATACATTATCAACATAAATAAAACAGACTTACGGCGAAGCATATCATTATACTCTAATTTAAACTCAGCTCTCAAGATATCAGTGAAGCTCATATAGAGCCCTCACTATAGTATATAAATACATCTTCGAGACTAGGCTCCTCTACTCTCACATTGACTACTTCATGCCCACTATTAACCAAGGTCTTAACTATCTCCCCCAATACATCCTCAGGTCTAGGAACATATATCTTTACATTAAAGACACTGTTTTCCTCCTGTTTAATCTCCTTTCTAAAAGTGAAGCGTTCCAGTGGCTTCCCAGGGTCTCCACTAGCCTTAATAACCAGGTTTATTACCTTTAATTTAGGTATCTTATCTTTCAACTCCTCTGGAGACCCCTCGGCAACTATTACACCTTTATTAATCAATAGAATCCTATCGCACACTATTTCAGCCTCAAACATGTTGTGGGTAGTGTAGAGAATAGACTTGTTCTCTCTATGAGCCATCTCTCTAACCAACTCCCTTATCTTCCTAGCGCTAGGTGGGTCTAATCCAAGTGTTGGCTCATCTAGTAAGAGGATGGGTGCATCCTTCAATAATGCTCTAGCGAGGCTTAATCTAGCCTTCATACCTAGGCTGAACTCTTCGTATAGTTTCCTATCAGCACCTAGTTTATCTAGCTCGAGGAGTTTTACGAGGTGATCTATTCTCTTCAATGCAATATCCCGTGGTAATCCATATAGTGCAGCAAAGTACTCTAAGTTCTCCCTACCATTTAATTTACCATAAAACCCCTTCTCCACAGTGAGCATTAAACCTATATTCTCTCTAACCTTGCTTGCTTCCTTTACAACATCATACCCCGCTACTCTAGCTGAGCCAGAATCCGGTAGTAGAAGTGTTGCAAGTATCTTAATAGTTGTTGTTTTACCAGCCCCGTTGGGTCCAAGTAGGCAGACGATAGAGCCGTAGTCAGCTGTGAAGCTGATTCCTTTAACGGCCTCAACAAACTCTACACTCGACTTGAAGAGCCCTCTTCTACTCTTAACTCTATAGGTCTTTGTAATTTTCTCAACTTCTATTGCTCTACTCATTTAGCATCTACCACGCCATATGTTGGTTTATAGTGTAATGGGAAGATATCTCTTAATGATTCGTAAATACCCATATATTGGTAACCCCGCTCTGTCAATAAATAGACTCTCCTCCCCTCAATAATCCTCGAGTATATCAAACCATACTCCTCCATGACCTTTGGTAACCTCTCGCAGCGATCTAGTGGGAGGTTTGAAGCTAGACAAACACGGGACTTCAATGGCCTACCAGCATTTGTAATTGACAGTAGTATATCGTAGACCACGTCGTGAATACACCTCTTCATCATGAAACCCCACACTTTAACTCAACACTTAGCTTCTCAGCTTTCACGAGTTTCTTAACCTCAGCGTCCTCCCCGATCTCTGCTTTCTCTACGTACAATAATTCATCTACTTGGGCTCCATCCTCCACTACAACTCTATACGCTTCTAATCTATCAATCTCAGCATCTCTCTCAACCCTTACATCGTACCCAATGACCTCCTCAACTTCAGCCTTCTTCCTAATAACTACTCTACAACCAATAATTACTCCATAGACCTCCGAGTCTCTACCTATCTCCACGTCCTCAGCGATCACTCTCTCGACTCTAGCTCCACCGCTAAGTCTAAATATCTTAGACTTCACTATGCGTGATTTTAATGATCCACCTACATCTACCTCCCCGGCTTCTAGATCTCCAGTAATATCCGCAGAACCTCCAACTCTAAATAACTGCTCAACGAGAGCGTTACCCCCAATGCTGATTGCACCACCCACCACCACCTCGCGCGCCTTCAGGTTACCACTTATTTTACAAGATCCCCCAACGTCTAGTGAGTCGACATCTAAATCCCCATCAACTTTCAGTGAGCCACCGATTTTCACAACTCCCGCTTTTAGAGGCCCCTTTAACTTTATGCTTCCACCTCCTTTTAACTCCTCAATCGCCATGTTCAATCCCTCTTTGTTTATACCGCTTGATTTTTATAACTATATCTCACGGATCGTTATATTTGATCACATAATTTTCCTCCCCGTACTTTAACACCGTAACTCTCTAAAATAGTGAAGCAGTATCCAGTACAATCCCAAGATTCATGCCTTTATTTCCAATCAATATTTTAGTAGTGTATAGTGTTCCAGGGGTGTAGTGAAGTATGAGTGATGCCTATAACTGGCATGCCATGCATAGAGACGAGGTATTAAGAAGACTGAATACTGATGCCTCTCGGGGGCTATCACGCAGTATTGTTGAGGAGAGGATTAAAATATATGGCCTTAACGAGATCAGGGGTAAAAAGAAACACCCTGTAGTAATGTTTGTGAGGCAGTTTGCAAACTTTCTAATCGGTATATTGATAGTGGCAACGGTGATCTCAGCACTACTTGGAGAAGTCGTTGACGCTATAGCTATTTTCTCAATAGTCTTAATCATGGGTATATTTGGATTTATACAGGAGTATAGAGCTGAGAAAACCCTTGAGCTACTCAAGAAAATGGCTTCTCCTAGATGTAGAGTTATACGGGATGGTGTCGAGGAGGAAATAGAGGCTAAGTACCTTGTACCGGGAGATATTGTGGTTTTGAGGGAGGGTGATAGAGTTCCAGCTGATCTAAGGATCATAGAGGCTGAAAACCTCGAGGTTGATGAATCTCCATTAACAGGTGAGAGTAC
>JAJHRV010000073.1 GCA_020833525.1 Thermosphaera sp. | reverse complement strand
CCTTGGATCCCCGGTGAAGGAGGTCTCTGTGTTTCCAAGTAGAGTGTTTTATAGAGCTGGGGGTGGAGTATACATTGGTGAATTAGAATCAATCCTGGTGTGTAGCGGGGGATTAGTGACGGGTGGCAGGGAGTCCGAGAAACATGTTTTTGAACCATGTGTTTGGAGGAGGAGTAGGGGTAGTATTTTTGTTAAATTAGAGGATTTAAATACTCCACACGTAGTTGTCGTGGGTGTTTCAGGCTCTGGTAAGACCACATTGTCTAAGCACTTAATCCTGGAGTCTACGGGGAAGTATGGGTATAGATTCATCGTGATTGATCCCCACGGTGAGTATAGAGACCTCGTTGAGAGAACTGGAGAGGGGAGGGTTATAGATGCCTCTAAACACGCTTTAAACCCATTATACTTGGGGAGGACATCGCCGCATGAGAGAGCACTTCAACTATCACACGTTGTCTCAACTGTCTTCAAGCTTGGGCTCCTCCAGAGGAGAATGCTTGAGGAATTAATTTTCTACACGTATGAATCCAGGGGGATTATTGACAGTGATCCAAGCACGTGGAGTAGAGAGCCCCCTTCTCTAGCAGATCTAGTCAAGGTATGCGAGGAGCTGTCATCATCTAAGCCAGAGTATCACAGGGTTCTCCCATATCTCACACTACTAAGAGATAACTTACCGCAGTTTGGCTGGCTTAGTATAGATGAATTGATGAGGGGGAATATAGTGGTGGATCTAAGTAAATTGCCCAGCGATTTCGCGAGGGCATTATACATTGATACACTGGTTTACCTATTGATCAGTGAGATGTATAGAGTAAAGAAAGCTGAGAGAATTCAAGTAGTTTTCGAGGAGGCAAGGGGTTTAATGCCGAGAAAGCTTTCACGGGAGTTACTTCTTAGGCTATTCACAGAGAGCCGTAAGTTTGGTTTTTCCATAATCGTGGTTACACAAGAAATCCGCGGTGTACCCCGTGCATTAATAAATAATGCTGGACTACGCGTGTTCTTCCTATTGAATGACCCCAGGAGCATTGAAGAAGCCTCGAGAATAATTGCTGGAGCGGAGTCAAGGGAGAAGCAGTTGGCAGTATCTAGAGTTCTACGTACATTACCCCCACGCGCCTACATAGTCCACGCCACGGGCTTAGAAGAGGTATTATTAATTAAGTCCCCCACGCTAAATACTACTCCATGAGAAATGGTCATTTATTTTAAGAAGTTGTTAAATATATAATCAGTTAAACTACCCTCAAACGATTGGTGGTGTTTATGATTGATGAGGAGCAGTCCAAGGAAGTCGAGGAAGAGGGGGTGGAAGAAGTAGGTGTTAAGGAGGAAGAGGAGGAGGTCGAGGAGGGTGGAGAGGTTGTACTAGATCAATTGAAGCTCCTACTAGATGTTACGAAGCTATGGCGTAGAGTATTGAGAAATGAAGCAAAAATCGAGGAATTCTCATTGATTTCACCCGTGAAACAAGAGGTTAAAAGCGTAGAGCACGGGAGGAGGAAAAAGAAGAAGGCGAAGAAGCCTAGGACTACGAAGAGGAAGGAGGGGAAGAAGAGAGTGTCGAGGAAAGCAAAGAAGAGCTAGCTCTATCTCAATAGAAACCGGGGATCGAGGCGGAACATATTAACATAGTTTAAAATCCGCTTGTATACAGTTCTTGGTTTATTAAAATACCTACTTCCCTGGTTTTAAACCTCTTATATATATCCCGGTCTATGTGAAAATATAGTTTTGGTGGGGAGGTTGTTTAAAGCTACTTACCCCAATGCCTCTAAGTTTAAGAAGATTATTCAGGCTCTTGTAAAACTAAGTGATGAAATTCCATTCTATGTTACAAGTAATGGTATTGACTTCAAGGTCTTAACCCCCGATAAAACAATGCTTGCAGTTGTCTCAATACCTAGCTTGGAGTTTGAAGAACTAAGTGTAGAGGAGGAGACTAGCTTTATAGTGTCAACAACGGAGCTTAAGAAAGTTGTGAGGAGGGCTACGAGGAACGACTCTATATTCTTAACGATAAATAAGGAGGCTGGTGAATTAGTAATGGCTTTGAGAGATAGGAAGACCGGTGTAGAGAGAGAGTTTGGTATACCGATTGTTCCAAGACCCGTTGAGCCTATTCCAGAGCTGAAGATAGATCTCTCAGTTAGCTTCACGATGCTATCAGAGGACTTTAAGGACATTATTGGGGATTTAAAACTCGTTGGTGAAGAAGCTGTTTTTTCATATGAAAACGGAGCAGTGGTTGTAAAGGCTTTTGAGCAGCAGAAGGAGTACTCGTGTACTCTACGTGAAGGAGCTCCATTAATTATGCTAACCTCCAGTGTTGAGAAAGCGAGTTCTTCATATAGTATAGATATGCTAGTTGTTGCCGCGAGGGCAGCCTCGGCATCTAAGAATGTTACAATATCGTTTGATACTGGTAAACCCATGAGGATAGAGTATGATCTTGGAGGGGGGAAGCTAATATACTGGATTGTCCCAAGAGGATAGATCAACTAGGAAAACACTACTAGTGTTTTTCAGCCTGTCTTTAAGAGTGTAGTGAGTTCTTTTAACAACTTCTCCTTCTCTCTGTCACTCAAACCCTTACGGCTCACCTGGGGTTGTATTAGTGTTTCAACTCTCCATACTGGTGTTTTGCATTTACCCTCTCTATGTGGACATGCAAAGCAACAATGTACGTCAACCATGATTTCTGGGAATAGACTACACTTACTTGTTGGCCTGTATTGACCACATAAATCGCATCTATCCCAGTAAATAGTCATGTATAATCCCCTTATCTACCACTTAATCTTCAATAATATACTAATACTTTATAACTAAAACGACTCCATGGAGTATAGTATTTATGCTTCTCCATACATATAAATCCCCTCTGTATATACGTGTATATTGGTGTAATTATTGCTAGTTGAAATGATCTTCTTGGGGAGAGGAGGGCAAGGGGGAGTGACGGCATCAAATATACTAGTACAGGCCGCAATCTACGATTCGAAGTATGGGCAGAGCTTTCCATTCTTTGGGGCTGAGAGGAGGGGTGCCCCCGTCACCGCGTACGCTAGGATCAGTGATAGGCCTATATTAAAGCACGGTATGTTTAGTGAAGCAGATGTACTCGTAGTACTCGATGAGAGCCTATTAGAGCTTGGTGTAGCAAAGAGGTATACTATTAGAGACGGTGGATTCCTCGTTGTGAATACAGCGCGGAGTGATGTGAGTAAAGACTATTTATCATTGAGAGGTAGAGCATCAGTATACGCTGTAAATGCTACGAAGGTAGCGAAGGAGCTGGGTTTAGTCATAGCTGGGTGGCCCCTTGTAAATACCCCAATGCTTGGAGCACTCGTTGCAGCAACAGGGGTTGTTTCACTGGGTAGTGTTGAGAAGGCGATAATAGACTACTTTGGAGAGAAGACAGGGGGTAGAAACGTAGAGGCAGTTAAGAAGGCATACTCTGAGACTACACGTATTGGAGAGGTGTAGTTCGTGGTTAAAGTAGTGAAGCCTGTTGGGGAGGTCAAGCTCCCGGTTTCAAAGCCCATTGTGGGTGTAGCAGGGAGGACTGGTTTATGGCGTAATATGAAGCCCGTGGTTAACAACGAGAAGTGTACGAGGTGCTATCAATGTGAGATCTACTGTCCAGTGAACGTTATTAGAGTAGAGCCGGAGACGGGGGCTGTGATAAACTATGACTACTGCAAGGGATGCGGTGTCTGCGTAGATGTTTGCCCATCTCACGCGATAGTGATGATTCCAGAGGGGGGTGTTTAGCATGGCGTTGAAGATTGCTTTAACAGGGAATCACGCTATATCGTACGCTGTGAAACTAGCTAAACCAGAGATTATCGCGGCATACCCCATTACGCCTCAGACAACAATAGTTGAAAAACTCGCGGAAATGATTGAGAGTGGAGAGTTGAAGTCGAGGATGATTAGAGTAGAGTCGGAGCACTCGGCGCTAGCAGCTTGCTTTGGCGCAGCTGTTGCGGGAGCTAGGGCTTTTACAGCAACTAGTAGTCAGGGACTGCTATACATGCATGAATTTGTCCACTGGGTTTCTAGGGCTAGGGCTCCGATGGTTATGGCCATAGTGTCTAGGACTATTAATACCCCGTGGAATATATGGCCTGACCACAGTGATTTCGTAGATCAACGGGATGCAGGGTGGGTTATGGCCTACGCTATGGATAATCAAGAAGCATTCGACTTAACGCTACAAGCTTTTAAAATTAGTGAAGACCCGAGAGTAATCCTCCCCGTAATGCTGGGTATTGAGGGCTTTATACTTGGACACACAACAATGCCTGTTGAAATACCTGACGAGGATCTCGTTGATCAATGGCTTGGTGAGAGAAGGCAACCGTATGTAATAGATGGCTCGGAGCCACTGGGGTTAGGGGGATTAACATTCCCAGAGGACACCGAGGACATGTTCTACGCTATACAGGAGGCACAGGAGAATGCTAAGAAAGTAGTGAGGGAAGTCGATGAAGAATATGGAAGGATTTTTGGCAGGAGCTATGGGGGCCTTATCTCCTGCTACTGGTGTAGTGACGCAAAGTACATAGCCATGGCCATGGGGGCTTGGAGTGGAGACCTCATAGAGGCTGTTGAGAAATTGAGGAGTGAGGGGTATCCTGTTGGAGTATTGAGGGTGAGATTCTATAGGCCATTCCCCATAGAGGATATTTGGAGTGTTGTTAGGGGCGTGAAGGGGATCATAGTGTTTGATAGAGCAATAAGTTTCGGTGCTTGGGGGCCTATGTACACTGATCTCGCGGCAGGTCTCTCACTATATACGAGTAATTTACCATACATGGCTAACATTGTTGCTGGAATAGCGGGTGTAAATGTTACATCAGACGACTTCTACGGTATGGTGAAGTCCTTTATTGATAGTATTGAGGAAGGTAGATTAACAAGAAACTACTTTGCATGGGTGAAAGTTAGGAGGTGAGAGCTGTGGCTACGAGTCTCGAGAGGAGGAGACTACCGCTACCACACGATGCTAGAGAAGGGGTACTACCAGGCGATGCCGCATGCCCCGGTTGCCCAATACCAATGGCCCTGAAGGTTGTCTCAGCTGTTTTCGGGGAGAAAGCAATCCTTGTTATACCAGCTTGTTGTACATCGGTTGTTGTAGGGACATACCCTGGTCAATCAATTAAAGCTAGTATAGTGCATGTGCCCTTCGCGTCTGCCGCAGCAGTAGCTTCAGGTATATCACAAGCTCTAAAAGCAAGGGGTGTTAGCGATGTACACGTTATAGCGTGGGCTGGAGATGGAGGGACGGCTGATATTGGAATGGCTTCTCTTAGTGGTGCAGCTGAGAGAAACGAGGACTTTATATATATAATGTATGATAATGAAGCATACATGAATACAGGGATTCAGAGGAGTTCTGCGACTCCTAGGGGTGCTTGGACAACTACTACTCCAACTGGTAAAGTCGAGAATAAGAAAGATGTTGCTAGAATACTGATAGCTCATGGTGTTCCATATGTGGCTACAGCTAGCGTAGGCTATCCACACGACTTGTACAGTAAGCTACAGAGGGCTAAGAATACTAGGGGCTTTAGATTCATCCATATCCATGCACCATGCCCTCCTGGCTGGAGGTTCGACCCACAGTATACAGTTAGAGTTGCTAAGTTGGCTGTTGAGACTGGTTTATGGGTGCTCTATGAGTATGTGGATGGAAAACTAG
>JAJHRV010000014.1 GCA_020833525.1 Thermosphaera sp. | reverse complement strand
TTTAAGCCTACTAATGGTAGATTATAACGTAGGTGACAAAGTCCACATCGTTGTTAATCCATCTATTCACAAGGGTATGCCTCATAGGAGGTATCATGGCAAAACCGGGGAGGTTATTGGTAGAAGGGGGCGTTGCTACATAGTGAAGACTATTGTTGGGAGTAAAGAAAAGATTTTATTTGTTAGACCCGAGCACTTGAGGCCTGTTTCCCAGGTAATCCAGTCTCAATAGGGGAGAAGTACTGGGTGGTTTTTCTTGAGTCTCCCTTTGAGGGTTAAAGTTGAGAAAGTTAAATTGCTCTCAAATGCAGAGGCATTAAAGATCCTTAAAGAACACAGTGAGAGGGAGAGGGAGAAGACGGGGGCTGTATCACTACTTGTTCAGCGTGCATTAGAATACCTCTATAAGTTTAATAAAGTTCAAGTTGAGAAAGCAGAGGAATTTGCCGAGAAATTAGTGGCCATTGGGTTGAGAGAGGAGAGTATAGTTATGATTATGAATATGTGTCCTCGGAGTATAGATGAACTTTTAACTCTACTTGTATACGAAGAGAGGGTTCCCGAGAAGGAGCAATTGGAGAGAATACTTGGTATTATGAGTGAATACTGCGTGGAGAGCAGAGAGTAGAGTAGTTACTACTACTATGGGGTCATAGACTTGTCTTTTCCCCACTGGAGACACCATCATTTTGATAAGCGCCGCGAGCCAGCGGTATATATACTAGACTACTTGGAAATGGGTAATCCGTCGGATATACACTATGAGCATAGGAATCAGCCTTTTATCCAAGGTATTGGAGTCAAGTACTTTTCACTACTAGAGGCCACGCCACTTATTGGTGTTAGAATTGACTACCTTGAGAGAGTGGATCTCAGCTACCCGAGTAAACTCAAGAGGATTATACCTATATCATACAGTGAATTGACCTCGGTGGCTAGATCCAATTTACCAGAGGCCATTCGCAGAATATTGTTGGAGAATGAAAAGGTATTCGTAGAGTTCTTTAACATAGCTGAACCCATAAACATAAGGCTTCACTCTCTAGAACTACTCCCAGACATAGGTAAGAAAACAATGAATTCCATACTCGACGAGCGTAGGCAGAGGAGGTTTACTAGCTTCAATGACGTGAAGGAAAGAGTTGGATTGGATCCTGTTAAAGCCTTAGTTGAAAGAGTGATTAGAGAGCTGGGAGGTGGTGAAAAATACTACTTGTTTATTAAGCCAAGGGATAGAAATGTCCTCTACCTTGGCTACTTGGAGAGACTCTATGGAGAGGTTTTTTAACCCATTAAATGCATCAAGGCATGGTTTAACAACGTGGACAAAGAAGATTCTCCGTGAAAATGGGTTTAAACCACGTAAGAAGCTTGGCCAAAACTTTGTCGTCGACCCACTACTCCTAAGAGAAGTCGTTTCAAATGTTGATGACGGGTCGGACGCGATTGAGGTGGGATGCGGTATTGGGACACTTTCTATTTCATTAATTGAGAAAACTCGTTTACTACTCTGTATAGAGATCGATGAAAGGCTATGCAGTATCGCTAAATCCATCGTGGAGGATGCTAGATTCATTGTGTTAAATGCTGATGCGTTGAAAACCCCATTTACTAGGAAAATATTGGTTTCAAATGTACCCTACTACATTACATCAGACTTATTAGTCAAGATCGCGAGGGAAAACACTGTAGAAAAAGCTGTTTTAACTCTTCAAAGGGAGATGGCTGGAAGGCTAGTGGCTAGGCCTGGCTCTGAGCAATATGGTAGATTAACAGTCTTGGTTTCAATAGTTTTCAATATTAAACTTGGAAATGCGTATCCTCCATCAAGCTTCTACCCTAAGCCCGAGGTGTCTCATAGATTAGTTGTTTTAACTAGGAAGCGTGTTTATAGTGAGGAGGTTAGGGCATTGGAAGAGGTAACGAGGTTGTTTTTCTCACAGAGGAGAAGGTTATTTGAAAAAGTACTGGGGGAATTGGGTATCGGCTTAGGGGAGCTGGGTTCTATAGCTTCGAGGCTTACTGGGAGAAGAATTTATATGATTGACCCTGATTCATGGCTTCAACTCGCTATCGAACTCCACTCTAGGGGTTTGTTATAGATGATTAAACACCCTGTATTGGAGTTTATTGGAGATGTTTACAAACCTAGCGATGATTCATGGATGATCGTTAATGCCCTCATCGAGACTAACCCAATGGCTGATCTCTGCTTAGACCTAGGTTCCGGAACAGGGGTTTTAGGCCTATATGCTCTACTAAATGGCTACTGTAGAAGAATCGTATTCATTGACATCCTGGATGATGCAGTTTACTCAACGAGGGTAAACATCGAGTTAAATAGTGCGTGGATGAGTATTGTTGTTCAGAGCGACGACTACTGCTTGAGAGAGGGGTCAATGGATATTGTTCTCGCGAACCCCCCATACCTACCTGTATTTGAGGGTGGGATTGTTGATGTAGCAACAGAAGGGGGTTTAGAGGGGTATGAAGCTGTATTGGTGTTTATAGACTATGCCTCTAGAGTCCTTAAGAGGGGTGGTTTACTATACATTGTCTTCTCTAGTTTCTCCAAGCCCGATGTTATACATAGCTACCTAGAGTCCAAGGGGTTTAGAGTTAAGTACTCTTCATTAAAACACTTCTTTCTCGAGACACTATTCGTACTCGGGTGTATTAGTCTTGGTGGCGATTAGAGTGGTATTAGTTGGGATTGAAGGCGCGGTAAACCTCGGGGTTATTGCGAGAACTTGTGTTAATTTCAACGTGGGAGAGTTATACTTAGTTAAACCAGTTGCAAGTATAGAAGAGGCCATGCACTATGCTGCTCACGGTAGAGACTTGTTGTCGAGTAGTATTATAGTTGAATCACTTGATGAAGCTATAAGGGGCGTTGATGTCTCGGTTGCAACGAGTGCTAAGGGATACTCGGAAGGGGATGTATTGAGGCAGGCGATCTCTATTGGGGAATTCGTAGAGGAGATTGTGCCTAAAGCGGGTAAAATAGCATTGGTTTTTGGAAGAGAGAGTACTGGTTTAACGAGGGAGGAGCTCGCGAAATTAGATTTTCTAGTCTCGATCCCCGCGAACCCTGAATACCCGGTTTTAAATGTGAGCCAAGCTGTTGCAATATTTCTCTGGGAGATTTGGAAGAAGCAGGGTGTGAAGCCAGTAAACATACCTCCAAGGGCCACGAGGGAGGACATTGATAAAATAACGAGTTTACTGAGTGAAATCACCTCTATTGTTGTGTCATCTAGGGATAAAGTAGATAGATGTAGTAGAGTACTCAGGAGGGTTATTTATAGATCCATGCTTTCAAGTTATGAAGCAAGAGTAATCCTCTACTGGGCTAGGAGAACCCTTGGAAAGCTATCTGGGCAATCCAAGTGTTGAGGAGTAAGCTAAGATGGTATAATAATGGAGCCAGGGTTTTCTCCTTTGAGAGCGCTATATATTAGACATGGCTCTCTATAGTCAATTAACTGGATTTCAATACGGCTTCTAATAGCTAGGTCTAGTGCTTTTTCATCAATTAACGCGTATTCACCGGGTAGTAGCTTTTGCTCTAGGATAGACTTTAACTCCGACGCCGTAATTACACTATATGGTTTTGCATCGGGGTGTTTTATGGGGTCTTTATTGTAGACTCTGCCCACTGCGGAGTAATAGTATACTTTTCTAGCTCCAAGGGCCTCAGCTACTTCGATTAGTGTAGAGGCTGTTGATTGACCGGGTATGAGTCCACCCATAACTACTAGTTTAGAGTACTTCACCGCTCTCAGGGCTTCTTCAATAGTTATTGGTGTAAAGGGGTATGCGTAGTTACTTAGCGCCGAGATCAATATTAATCCATTTAGACGCGAAGCCCAGATCCCTATTAAGTCGAGCCAGTAGTTGGATTTTACACCTACACGTGTTGCGGAGTCTATGTATTTTCGCGCTATACTACCGCCTCCACTTACAACTAGGATTCTATATTCCTCGAGTAGTTTTCTCAAGACATCAATGTACTTTGCCAGTAGTTCAGAGTCATCGAAAGCTTTACCAGTTATCTTAATGACTAGTGGTGTTTCAAAATCCATTATGTAATCCACCGTGTTCAACGACATTGACTCCTCTAACTATGTTTAATATCCGAGGATTGATTAATATACGTAGCGGTCATAAATAAACCAGGACCTGCCAATATTGGTGTAGTGGGCTTGTGTGGAATTATAGGTATATGCCTGAGGGATAGGAGTCAACTACCTCTCGGGGAGGCGTTATTCAGGGGATTGCTGAGGCTAGAGTATAGGGGGTATGACTCAGCGGGTATAGCGGTTATAGACTCGAGTAGACTACACATTGTGAAGGGTAAGGGTAGACTAGACGAGCTTGAAGCTAGACTTGGCTTTACAAAGAAGTATACTGGAGAGACTGGTATTGCTCACACTAGGTGGGCTACGCATGGTCAACCATCGGATATAAATGCACACCCCCACGTGGACTGTAGTGGTTTATTCGCAGTTGTACACAATGGTATTATCGAGAACTACCTCGAAGTCAAGGAGAAATTAGAGTCGAGGGGACACGTATTCAAATCTGAGACTGATACAGAGGTCTTCGTCCACCTCGTTGAAGAGCTATATAGGGAGCTGGGAGATGTCTACAGCGCGTTTAAGAGTGCTATTAAACATATTCGCGGTGCTTACGCAATACTGTTGATTACCCCAATAGAGCCCAACAAGATCTTTTTTGCGAAGAAAGACAGCCCCCTCGTTGTTGGAATAGGATCCAGCTATAATCTATTAGCTAGTGATATACCGGCACTCCTGGATCACACGCGTAGAGTAGTTGTGATTAGAGATAACTGGGTTGGATATATAACCCCTAGTAGTGTATTCGTCGAGGATTTAGAGCGCGGATTCTCGGTAGATCACGAACAGTACGCTATGACTGTACTATGGTCTCTCGAAGACGCTTCACGCGAGGGCTACCCTCACTTCATGCTGAAGGAGATTTATGAGCAGCCTAGAGCACTTGTCCAGACTCTGAGTGGTCTCCGTAGTGATGCTGTATTAGAGCAAGTGGTTTCACTACTGGTGGACGCGGATAACATATATATTACAGGAGCCGGCACGAGTTATCATGCATCAGAGTACTATGCATACGCCATGTCGAAGCTGGCTGGTAGACTAGTAATTCCATTCATAGCTAGTGAGTATGAGTTATACGAGGAGACTGCTAGTAATAAAGATGTATTGATAGCTGTTAGTCAAAGCGGCGAGACCATTGATGTATTGAAGGCAGTTAGAGCGTTTAAGAAGCAGGGGTGTAGAGTTGTAGCTATATCAAACGTAGTGGACTCCGCTATTCCAAGAGAGAGTGATTACGCTATCTACATGAGAGCCGGGCCGGAGATCGGCGTTGCAGCTACAAAGACGTTTCTCACTCAGACACTAGTACTTGGGTTCCTAGCCATAGCTTACGCTAAATCATCTGGAGATCTAAGTGAAGCTGAGTATAGGCAAATACTCTTGGAGGATATTGAGGGATCCGTTAAAGTATTGGGTAAGGTAATTGAGAAAGTAGATGCACTTGCACGTAGACTAGTTGAGAGGCTTTCAGGCGTTAAAAGCATGTACTACCTCAGTAGGGGTGTAGGAGTCCCCATCGCGAGAGAAGGTGCGTTGAAAATCAAGGAGATTGCGTATGTCCACGCAGAGGCTTATCCAGCTGGGGAGTCCAAGCACGGTCCAATAGCCCTCGTAGAGCCGGGTTATCCAGTAGTGTTTATTGTACCAAATGATCCATTATTAGAGAGGAGAATACTTGGAAACATCATGGAAATGAAGGCTCGCGGTGCTTACTCTATAGGCGTCCTCCACGAGGAGTCCCCCTTGGTCAACAGCGTTGACTACTCCATCACTGTCCCGTCACTCCACTGGGTAACCACACCAATAACGCACACTCCATTCCTGCAACTACTAGCATACCACCTAGCAGTGAAGCGTGGACTAGACCCAGATAAACCGAGAAACCTCGCTAAAACAGTTACTGTTGAGTGAGAGAGGTCTCCTTCGAGATCAATACTCCACTCCTCTTGAGGTACTTCTCATACTCCTCCTTATACTCATATAGCTCCTCCGGAGCCACTACTCCAGGCTTTAATCCCCCCTTTAAAGCCAGCTTAGAGGTATAGGCGTGAACTAGTGCTGTGAACACTGGCGTAGCTGGGTTTTGCGGAGACCCCTTTAGTATTGCTACCTCCCTATAGTATTTATCGCCATCCCCGGCGAGTACTTGTAGAATAGCTAGCTCAGTGGTCTTAATAGGTAACTTCTTCTCGAGGATCAACGCGGTGAAGTCTATTGGTTTAACCCCGACATCCCCGATCACTACCTCCTCTGAGTCTAGGAAGCCCAAGTCGCGTAGAATCTTCATTGTGTAAACGTGTCCGGGCCACCTCAGAGTATACTCTCTTAGAACCCTTGCCTTGATGTTCCTCAGCATTGTCCTTAATCCATCACTGGGGAAGCCCTCGAAAAACCCTACTCCAGGGACTTCTATTCTCTTAATTACACTCAGTGGATCAAGAAACTTCACGGTGTAATCCTCGATCACTCTAGCGGGTCTAATATACTCCTCTAATAGGTCTCTAGCACTCCATGATACAGCGTGGTTTAATGGGGGAGCGGGGTTTTCGGGGATTCCGCCAACATCTATCTCGATGGAGTCTCTTAATCCAATCCTATAGTATACATAGCCAACAACTATGTTACTGTAACCTGGTGCAAACCCAGCGTCAACCACGAGGAGTGAATTGCAGTCTTCTAGCACCTTGCCTAGTATATACGGGTCTTCGGGCGAGTAAGACACATCAACTACGCTGATACACCTACTAGTAAGCTCCAGTATAATCCTCCACGCCCGAGTGGATGGAAGCGCTGTAACAGCGAGGTCAGCTCTCTCACTTAGTTTACCGAGAACACCAGGTCCGTAGAGATATACCTCTACCCCCTCTATTTTCCTCGCTTCTTCGAGCTTCTCTCTATCAACATCCACCACTATGAAGTCGCAACTAGGCTCTAGTTCTCTCAGATACTTCATGGTTCTAGATCCAACTCGTCCATAACCAACGAGCAGTATTGTAGGCATTAAACCACCAGAGTACATATAAGTCTACAGAGGTTATTCAATACAGGGGCTTAGTTGAGGATAGTTGTTAAGGGGAAGCCAAATTACTGGAGGTTTACGCTGTATAGCTGGTTGCTTGAAGTGAGAGATATTCTAAGCTTGGAGATTGGTGAACCAGTGGAGGTGTTACTAGTGGATGGTGAGAGTGATGAGCCAGAGTTGTATATCAATGGATTACTAGTTTGTGTTGGTGTACCAGGGGAGGAGGGCTACTTAATAGAGGTTGTTAAGAAAGCGGTTGCTTCTCTACGGGGTTGTAGTCGTGGAGACTACTAGTATTTCCCCCTAGGTGTTCTAGTATACTATGTCTTCTCTCTAATCAACTTCTCTACCTCGTCTCTAAACTCCTCTTGGTAAACCAGTATCAACTTGTCTCCTGGATTTAGTGATAGGTTTCTCGCTAGTGGATATGCTATCCAGCCGTCACTGGTTTTAACTGCTAATACGTGTCCTCCATACTTTCTCAAGTAATGCTCGAAGTTAGATAGTATTATGGGTTTACTAATCGTGATCGTCTTAACTCTCTCAGCAGTGCTCTCAAAGACGTGTTTAAATAGCTCTTTGTACTCCTCTAGGAACTCCTCTTGGAGACCTATAATCCTACTAATTGATGCTCCCGCGTTTGCTATGTCTTCTAGTTCTTTTATCATTGATATAAGACCCATGAATGTACCTGAGTCTACTTCTCCTATTAACTCGTTTAATTTATTCAGAGTCTCCATGTGGATCCAGTCCATGTGTAGCTCGAGGTCTTTGACTTCATCCATTAACTCTTTGTTTTGCTCCATGAGGACGTAGTGTGCTAGGTCTAGTATTAGTATAGAGCAGTCTTTTATGTCAACGAGGTTCTTTATCACTTGCTCTAGTTTTGGGGCTTCAATATCCTCTACTTCATACTCTACTCCTTTGTCTTCGAGTAGCCTCAATACTACTTCTTTAAACCCCCTTACATATACTGTGGAATTCTTCTTCACTGTGTAGTATAAACCGGGGTTGAAGACGTAGTTGTCTCTCTCTACAACTAGGAGTATGTCTACGGGGTATTCATCGGTTAGATCAACGACTTTGAAGTCCTCTAGATTATTGAATCTACCGACAACCTCTCCCTCTGCGTATAGTAGTACTTGGTTGTATGATAATCTCGGTGCGTAGCCAACGAGTAGTGTGTATACTATGTCTTTAACGGAGTCTGAGATGCCATCCATCGCTGAGCCATAGTAGAAAGCTAGGAGGTTTGCATATGCACCTTTTCTTGTTCTTCCATAAGCCATTGAATTGTGGAGTATGAATTGTGCAATATTCTCCGTTATATGCTTGTCTAGTTCAAGTATCCTGGTGGCTAATTCCTTCTCCTTTGCGAAGTATGTGTAGAATGCTAGGTCGATCGCTGTACTAGCGTACCTCCATATGTCCTCAAGTATTGTCTTAACATTCACGGGCTTGTACTTGACCATTGATGGCTTTATTTGGAACATTCTATGTGTATCCAGCGTGAACTGCGACAATATAGACTCCTCACAGAGATATTTAACCATAGGTTTTCTGGGACTCCATTTTCGAGGATTAGCGAGGCAATATCCCTTACATCTATGGCCCTAGCGGAGACTATTTTCATGATAAAATAGTCAACATAGGTTGGAAATGGTAGTTTAATGGAACTATTCGCAATTGGAATAGACTTAAATATTCTATTCTTGATCATGTTATCGTCTATTACGATGATCTCTCTCTAATTTCTCCTTCCATAAAGTCTATGGAAACCTTAATCTTAGTTTTACCATGCTTAATCAACTTCGTGCATTTTAAGAACCCATAGTTTTCATGTTTTTGTATTTCATCAATTAAATACCCCTCTGGTAAAGTATCTTTTAATTTATCTATATTCCAGCCATTCTTCTTCATTAATGCGAAGTCGCAGTCTCTTGTGTATCTCGAGAGAGATATGTATGCTCTTAACGCGTATCCTCCGATAACCATTAACTCGGGATTCATAAATTCATTTGTTCTCTTGGAGATCGTGGTCAAGGTGTTCAGGATCTCTTCTTCACGTCTCTTCATGAGTTCTATTGCTCTACGCATGTTCAATGACCTTTTCTACAGCTTCTTTCACTAACTCCTTGATATCTATTTGTTTTATTTCAGTGGGCTTGATCTTGAAGATCCTTCTGCCGAGGTGTTCATTTAGTAGGCTACAGCCGTATTTGATCAATGTCCACGCTCTTAGATCTGTGTTAGAAATCCTCTTCCACTTACTTAGTGTCTTTAGTTTACTGAAATCTATTTCTCTCCTTCTAAAGTATAGTGTTGCAAATGCATCTGTAAATGACCAGTCTACTATGCAACTAACTATGCTCGACTCTATTGTTTCAATATATAGGTTATTTATTTTTCTATATTCGTAGGGGATCACCTTGTGGTATTCAATCTCGAAATTCCACCCGATCATTTTACCAAGCGCTTCAAGTGCTCTCCCATATGCTTTGTCTTTTACAGCTAGGTGGATGACATCGCGGTGTATGAAGTCATAGTTCCATATACTTGCAGCAGTTTGCTTAATAATAACTTTGAAGCCTTTATCTCTAGTTATGAAATCCCAGGGGTCTCTATAGTCTATTGGTATTATGTACCAGCCGCGGACTACGCGTTTAATTTCATTTCTCCTACTTAGTCTATATAAATACTCCTTAGCCCTTGGGTGTAGTTCTCTTGCGTGCTTTAAACTAATCAAACTACCAGGCCAATTTGTTTCTATCATGGTTTTAAATTTGTCTAAATGCACAAAGTCACCTTTAAACATCACTTGGCACACTAAACTATTAGGAATATTCGGTTATAAGTCTTTCTAATTATGCAGGGGATGCATACTCCACTCGAGGAGAGGTGGATAATTCACAGTTTTAAAGCACATTTCTCCATGCCTGGGAGCACAGCTGATATAAATAATGATTTCAATAGATTTTTTACTTGTAAGCCCGTATTTAAGATGATCTTTGAGATACAAGCAATTGTAGAGGTCGGTGCTCACACTAGACAAGTAATTGGAGGAGATGCATATCGCTAGATCAGTGTTTATACCTATTAATGCCTTTTTACAATTCATTGATTTATTGATTAACTCGCCTTGTTCTTGAACTACTTGATGTGAGCACTTGGTTGAGTTAATCGCGAATTAACTAAGCAGGAGTATAGTTAACACGGAACCCCACTGTGGAGCCCCGATCCAATGAAGACCTGTGGAAGTCTTCACGAGTGGGGCGCAGATCAATCAATACATTATACAAATACAGTATTACACATGGAAAAGTACAGGATATCATGACACAATAAAAACTGCAGATCCATTTAGGGTATTACAGAGCGGGAAGTCCACATAGAGTGAGTTTAGAAGTCACTAAGATACTCTACAAACTGAAATACATGATCAACTCAAGTATGTAATACCCCTTAATAGTTTATACCACTAACACAATAAATATAAAACAGTATCAAGGATTGAGAAAATCTAAATTGTTATTGCAGGATAATACTCATTTAGCCCTACAAATCCCTCAACTAATCAAAGATAATAAATAACTCGTTAAATAGACTTAATGATCAACACTAATAGGTAATACCCGATGGCTGGTCATAACACTCTTATTAAACACAGCATGTCTTTATAAATGTTAATTAGTTATATATATAAAATGTGTTTAAAAAAATAGGATTTAAGCGAGAGTAATGAAGAAATTTAGAGTGTACTAGTGAATAATTAATAATACAATGAAATAAAACACAGCTCCTATAATAAGTGTAGACAATGATCGCTCAAATAAAATAATGAACTAAAAAGCAATGGAGCTACTTCGCCAATAGGTAAGAATAGATCTCCATAGTTCTAAACCATGAATTCGCTGTGTAGGTGCCATTTGGTGAAAACTATGTGTTTTAAGCCCCCAACCCCCGAAGAAGGAGTGGAGGGGGTTGGGTAAAAAGATTAATAGTGTTAAGGGGTGTAAGCCTTAATTTACCCTACTTTTTCTTCTCTTTCTTTTCCTCCTTCTTTTGGGCCTCCTTCTTCTCGGCCATCTCGATCACCCCCTTTCCGGGGGCCGGTAGTCGGATTTTATTATATTTGGTTAAAAAGCATTTACATAGGGAATGTTTATTTTTGCTTAACCCTGCTTCTAGGTATTATGTTACTACTGTTGTTTCTACTTAACAACGTGTTTCCCCTGGTAGTATTACTTATGAGGGGCGATCCAGGCTCCACGGCTTCAATTAATCTACCTAGTATAGCTGTAGGGCGTTTTCAACCTCAATGCATGGTGTTACTAGTATTTTTCACGGGTTCCAGGCCATGATCAATTATTGTAAACACTGGTTTCAAAATTTATAAAGATCTGTGGGTCAAGGACTTAAGTGTATGGCTAATCTAGATAGCCATATTGGTTTCCAGGAGGGGAGTGTATTACGAAAGATGCTCCCGTAGTTTCCTTATAAACGCCTCCGCTCTGGCTGTGTCTAGTGGATTACCTGCTTTTCCATTCTTCTTTATATATGAGCCCACTATTACTCCATCAGCTACGTCGACAACCTTACCAATATTCTCCACTGTTACACCGCTTCCAACTAGGACTGGTATAGGCGAGTACTTCTTTACTAGGCCCACGAGGTTTAATGGCGGTGCCTCGCCTGTCTTAATCCCCGTTACTATTAAAGCATCTGCTTTCCCCCTCTCAACGTACTCTTCAACGAGTTCTCTTACATAGTCCCCGGTGCTGGCCTTTGATATAATTGAAGAGGCCTCAATGAGGCTGAGTGATGTACGTAGTCCGGCGGCATGCTTCACGAAGATGTCTGCATATACTTCTACGCCTGGATAATTAATCCTCACACTCCTCAATCTCGGGGCATCAGGCTCTATAACTCCCGAGTCGGATATTATTGGCTCAACGAGCGCGTTTACTCTTATGAATTTAGCCTTGGATGCAACAGCAATTGAGTATGCTTCAAAACCCGAATTCCTGAGTAGATTAACACCTACTTTAAACCCAGTGTTTTCAACGACTTCATGGACTATAATAGCCATTGTTGACAACGCTAATGGATCCTGAACTCTTGCCTCGAATGGTGCATCCCCATAGTTCTCTACTATTACCCCTGTGTATCCAAGACTAGAGAGTGTTTTTGCCTCTAATACTGCATTCTCTACCAATTGATCAAGGCTGGATTTATAGACATGACTAGTCCTTGGAAGCCCCGGTAGGTGAATAACGCCAAAAACCTCAAATCCCCTAGTCAAGAACCACCACCATAACGAGTATTTTTAATCCTCCAAACAATATAATTGTATCAAGGGCAGAAATGGCTAAAGCAAAGCTACTAGAACACGAGGCATTTGAGCTCCTTAAATCCTATGGGGTTCCACATCCTCCATTTGGATTAGCGAAAACTCCGGATGAGGCAGGTGAATTAGCGGATAAAATAGGGTACCCTGTGGTATTAAAGGTGGTTTCTCCTGATATAAGCCACAAATTCGATGTTGGAGGAGTAGTCCTAGGCGTGGAGTCGAGAGTAGAAGCAGTTAGGGGATTCGAGACTATAACTAGGAATATTGAGAGGAATGCTCCAGGAGCTAGAATAATAGGTGTCTTAGTACAGAAGATGCTAAAGCCCGGAGTAGAGGTAATCATTGGAGGGTTAAGAGATCCAACATTTGGCATTGTATTAATGCTTGGACTAGGAGGAGTATTCACAGAGGTATTTAGAGATGTCTCATTTAGAGTATCACCATTGCGGAAAAGCGATGTATACGAAATGATCGAGGAGTTGAGGAGCACACCATTACTCAAGGGTTTTAGAGGACTCCCACCAGTGGATTTAGAATCCATAGTAGACATAGTCTTAAAACTCGAGAAGATCATGAAGGACCATGAAGAAATAGAGTCAGCAGACTTAAACCCCGTATTTGCCTATCCAAATGGTGCAGTCGTAGTAGATGCGAGATTTCTACTCAAAGGTGGTAATCCATCAAAGTGAGGGGTCTTGAGATTGTTGGAGGAGAAAGAAGTGTTAAAGAAATCAGTAGTGCAGGTAGCCGAGTTAATGGTTTTATCAGCTAAAACGGCTCCAAAAGCCCGGGGAGTAGACAACGTAGAGTCGATTATTCTAACAGAGCGAGAGGAGCTGGAAGCGCTCGCGGAGAAAATGGAGGAGATTGCACCACTATATGGAGACTTCTTCAAGCGCGACGCTGAAAACGTGAAGAAGAGCGATGCAGTCGTCTTAATAGGGTGTAGAATAGTTAGTCTTGGATTAAAGAAACCCGAGGATGCACCAATAGATCCTGACCTCGTGAACTCTATTGTCAACTTAGGATTAGCCATTGGTTCAGCAGTTAAAACAGCATCGCTACTCAACGTAGACAATAGAGTAATGTACTCGATAGGGGTAGCCGCGAAGGAGCTTAAACTACTCAACGCGGATATAGTTTATGGAATACCGCTATCAGCTAGATCTAAAAACATATACTTTGATAGAGTGTGGCCGCCAAGGTAGTTCAGCCACCCATAAACTCTTGGACTACAACGACTTCACTACCCTCCACGACAATGTATTCTGGGTCTTCAACAAGCTTCCCATTTACGAGGACTATGAAGCCGGCGCCTTCCCCTATTTTCTCCTGGATCTTCTCGAGTATTCTCTTAACTGGGATTTTATCTCCTTCAAAGCACTCGTTGAATCCCTGTGGAATCACCTTAACGCAGATCACTCTCAAACCCCTACTAGCCGCCAGATTTAACCGTGTAGACCACTACTTCGTCTCCACTCCTAACGGCATCTTCCTCCGTGACAACCACTCCATTGCGTAGTACAATGCACTCTGATTGCCTTAACCCCAACCTCTCCAGTAGGTTCTTGACTATTATTTCCTCATCCTCTAGTTCAATGATCTTATTTGCCTCCAGCACCTTCACCCTGATCATGCTCCTGCACCTCAACGGGCTTCACATAGTAGACTATTCTCCCATCGTGGAAGTCCCTTATAACAGCTCTTGCCGCCTCCTCTATTAAGGGTTCTTTAGTCTTCTTATAGAACCAGCCCCTCATAATAGCTAATTCCTCGAGTATCTTCAAGGGCTCTCGGGCCTCAATTCCATATGCGTGGAGGAATGCCTGGGGGTTGTGTCTTAAAACCCTCTCTATTAATAACACTGCGGGGTTTACTGGGTCTTCGAGCTTCTCCGGTGGATAACCCCTAATAATCCTCTCAACAAGGTCTCCCTCCACTGGTAGTATTCCAGGAGTGTCAATCATGAGTATGTTTTTGTCAACTCTATAGAGTTGAAAGGTCTTCGTGTAGCCCGGGCTACCTGGATATGGGCTTGTACTAGCAGAGCGCCTTCCCTTCAATGTGTTGATCACCGTGGACTTACCCACTTTCGGGTAGCCTATAACGGAGACTACTGCGGGGAGAGATGGAGCAGTCTTTTTAATAGCTGTTCTAAGCTTTAAAGTACCCATTCTACGGGCAGCAGCTATGTAAACCGTAGAGAACCCCTTCTCCTCGAAGTAGTTTCTCCAATCCAATGCAATGCTTCTTGGTACTAAATCACACTTGTTCAAGACTATGATGATTCTCTTTCCACGCCTCTCCGTTATTTTAACTAGTTTCTCGCTGAACGTGTTTAGGGGGTCTCTTGCATCTAGGATGTGTAGTACTACATCTGATCTAGATGCAATCCTATCAATTTGCCCCCAGGACGCTAGTATTATCCCCCCGGGGCTAGTTTTCGCTCCCCAGGTAGTCTTCAAATTTTAACACCTCGCTTGGCTCCATTATACTCAACCAGTCTATTTTGACCCCTGGCTCCAATGCCCTCTCCCCCTTTAAAACCATGCATATTAAATCAGCTACTTCATCGGGGCTTGAATAGCTCGTGTCTATTTCGTAGACTCTGTGCTCGCCGAATGCGCTCGCAGCATTACTTGCCACTACTCCAATAATCTCTGCTAGTATGTTCTCATTGATCTTCCTCCGGTCCCAGTTTCTACTCGAGAGCCTCTTTTCGAGTATTAGTGGGTGAGCTCTGAGTATGAATACTTTATCTACAAGGTCTGGTGGTATGATCTCGGGGTAGTGCGTGTTGACTACAATGCCACTAGTCTCAGAGGCTAGACCACGTAGGTAGTTGACTAATTTATCTTCATCAACCACGTAGGTTTTTCTATCTTGATCATATGTCAGTATAAACCCCTTCTCCAAGGCTAGTTCACTTAGATTAATAGCTCTAACGCTACACTTCTCCGAGAGAAGCCTTGTTACAGTGGACTTCCCGGTTCCCGGGGTTCCAGCGATCACTATTAATTTACCCAGAGTAAACCCACCTCACTCTCTGCATTAAACATGTTTTTAATCCCTTATAGACTAATAACATGTTTATAGTGGTGCATGTACATTGGCGTTTAAACACATTGGTGAAATAGCATACGTCATACCGAGGCTCAGAACAGGTGAGGAATTACTCTCAGTAACCACAAGCGTCTGCCCATACTGCTACCGTGTACTACCAGCAGTTATTGTTGAAAGAGATGGTAGAGTCTACATTAGGAAGGTTTGCCCAGAGCACGGCGAGGTGGAGGAGCTGTACTATGGGGATGTGGCATTCTATAAGAGGGTTTTAGGGTTCCACGAGGAGGGGAGGGGTACTAGACACGTATATACACCCGCAGTAACCACTTGTCCATTCAATTGTGGATTATGCTCTATGCATAAGCAACACACAGCACTAGTGAACCTAGTTGTGACTAATAGGTGTGATCTAAGCTGCTGGTACTGCTTCTTCTACTCCGAGGCGGCTGGATACGTCTACGAGCCTACACTGGATCAGATAAGGGAGATGGTTAGGAGTATTAAGAAGCAGGGTGTCACGGTAGCTATACAGCTTACTGGTGGAGAGCCGTTGATGAGAGAGGACTTAGTCGAGATCGTTAAGTTAATGCGGGATGAAGGCGTTAGGCACATACAGTTAAATACCAATGGATTGAAATTTGCGAGGCTATACCTCGAGGACCCAGCGGAGGCGGTTAAATACGTGAGAGAACTCAGAGAGAACGGTGTTAACACAGTCTACTTGAGTTTTGACGGTGTATCTCCTAGGACAAACCCCAAGAACCACTGGGAGGTACCATTTATACTCGAGGTGTTTAGGCAGGCCAAGATGACTAGTGTTGTCCTGGTTCCAACGGTAATTAGGGGTGTGAATACAGATGAACTGGGGGATATTGTTAGGTTTGCAGCTAGAAACATAGACATCATTAGAGCAGTGAACTTCCAGCCAGTTAGTTTAACTGGGTTTATGAAGAGGTTTGAGAGGGAGAAGTACAGGATCACTATACCGGAGGTTTCAAAGTTAATAGAGGAGCAAACAGGGGGAGAGGTTTCACGTGAAGACTGGTTTCCAGTGAACGCGAGTGCAGTGTTCTCGAGGTTTATTGAGGGTTTTAGTGGTGAATTCAAATTCGAGATGTCCAATCACCCAATATGTGGTGTTGGGACATACGTTTATGTTGAGAGGAGTGGTGAGGAGTTGAAGCTGACGCCTATAACTAGGTTTATTGATGTTGAGGGGTTGTTGGAGTATCTGCGGGATAGGTGGGTGGATCTAGTCACAGGCTCTAGTAGGTTGATCGCAGGGGTTAAACTACTATATACTATTAGGAAGTTTATTGATGGAGAGAAGGCTCCAAGGGAGTTCGATATCTACAAGTTGCTCTTCAATATAATAGTTAAGAGGAGCTATGGAGCGCTTGGAGAACTACACTATAAGCTACTATTCCTGGGTCAAATGCACTTCATGGACTTATACAACTACGATATTCAGAGAGTGCAGAGGTGTAATATACACTATAGTGTTCCAGATGGCAGATTAATACCCTTCTGCGCATTCAATATATTCGAAGACGTCTATAGAGATAAAGTAATGAAGGAGTATAGTCTATCACTAGATGACTATGCTAGAAAGTATGGTTTACCAAGGGAGAAGGCGTTTCCCAAGCACTTAAGAGATGTTAAGAGAATGGAGTCTCATGAGCTATATAAAAAGACGTATGCAGAGTTCCTCGGGTTTAAGTAAACCACTATTGTACTCTACCCGTCATTAGTATCTTCTCTAGTTTTTCAACAACCAAACGGTCAATGTTTAGCTCTCTCAATTTCTTAACCACGTTGTCCACGTTATACTCAACTCTGTAGTGTTTAAACTCCATGTTTTCAAGGTTTAGTATTGCATATGAAGCCCGTGGATCGCCATCTCTGGGTTGACCCACGCTGCCGGGATTAAATACCTTGATGTTTTTAAGGGTAAGTGAGAATGGTATGTGTGTATGTCCAACTATAACGTAGTCCGCACTGACTAGTTTTTGCTTGATGGTGAAGCCTTCTCTCGGCTCGTAGAGTAGGGATTCCAGCTCGTTCACGGGTAGATCTGGCTTTATATATCCATAGAGAGGATTGCTCGGCGCCCCATGTACTATGAATACTCTTCCCAGGGGTGTATCTACTCTCTCATAGTGTTTTAGATTTCTAAGCCAATCCAATTGATCCCTGGTTAGAAGCCTATATGATATATTGAGCCTCGTGTACACGCTTAAATCGTGGAGTTCCTGTCCACACCTACAGTCTGTATTATACGCTACTGCATAGTCGTGGTTCCCCATCAGCAACACCTCAGGCTTGATCTCCCTAACCAAGTCTATAACCATGTGTGGTTCAGGACCATAGTCTACTAGGTCTCCTAGAACCCATACATAGTCAAACCCACGAGCGCTCTCCAAGACGCTCTTCAACGCATCATAATTCCCATGTACATCGGAGATAAGTAAAACCCTCATGTCAACACCCAGTAGGTAATAATGAATAACGTTAAAATAAACCCTTTCATGAGCAGTATATTAAATTCAACGAGTGGAAAGCAAAGTATATAAGACACTTGAGTATGCGGGACTGCGGGCCCGCCGGGATTTGAACCCGGGACCTACGGGTTAAAAGCCCGCCGCTCTACCAAGCTGAGCTACGGGCCCCGTCTCAATGATAATACTGATAAGAGGGTTTAAAAATAAATGAGCGCGTTCACTATTGATTGAAGCTTAAAAGACGAGTATTAATCATAATTTAACATGGGAAGCCGGGTCGTCTAGCGGCCAAGGATGCGGGGCTCTGGCCCCCGTGACCGGGGTTCGAATCCCCGCCCGGCTACTCTGGATCCTTCAACTTGGTTAATTAAGGATATAATGACCCCCTCTATACTAATACTCGAGGTGTTGGGGTTTAAACTATGAATGTCTCTACGAAGTTGGTTTATCAATACGACTCATATATTAAGGAGTATGAGTCAACTATTACGAGGGTTCAAGGAGACCTAGTCTTCCTCGATGAAACTATTTTCCACCCTAGGAGTGGTGGAGTAGAGTACGATAAGGGGTTTCTAATAGTGAATGGGGAGAGAGTTGAAGTTGTAGAGGTCTTCATAGATAAAGAGACTAGTGAAGTAGCTCATAGAGTCTCCAAAAGCATTACTACTAAACCCGGGACAAGGGTTAAAATGGTCTTAGACTGGGGGAGGAGGTATAGGCTGATGAGGCTTCACACGGCTGCACACATAATATCAGCAATAATGTATAGTGAATTCAATGCCCTGGTTTCAGGTGGAAACATAAACCCCGAGTACGCCTACGACGACTACACTATTGAGAAACTCGATAAAGAGACCTTGGTTAAGGTAATTGAGAAGGCTAATGAAGTGGTTGGGAGAGACCTCGAATTAAAAATCTACTGGCTTCCACGAGAAGAGGCACTACGCGTACCAGGCGTAGTAAAGCTAGCGGAGAGAATGCCCCCCGAAGTCAAGGAGTTGAGAATAGTTGAGATACCGGGCGTAGACGTGCAAGCAGATGGAGGACCCCACGTGAGGAGAACAAGCGAGATAGGCGAGATAGTGTTCCTTAAGGCGGAGAACAAGGGCAAGAACAAGAAGAGAATATACTTCACAGT
>JAJHRV010000072.1 GCA_020833525.1 Thermosphaera sp. | reverse complement strand
AGACTATGGGGTTTCTAAGATTAAATAGTGAAGTTAAAGGCGTGATTAAGACTAGTCTACCACTCGTTGTAGTCGAACTAGTGTCTAGTCTGTACTCCCTCACTGACACCTATTTTGTCAGTAGACTCGGAGAAGAAGCCGTTGCAGCAATTGGTATATCAATGTACTTATTTATGTTGATTCAGACAATGGCATCACTATTTACTGTCCCAGCTATTGTGTTTACATCGCAGAGTTTGGGTTCTGGTAGGAGGGATCTAGCGAGGAGGTCGACGGGTGAAGTTTTAGCGTTTGGCTTAGTCGCATCAATTGCTTACTCTACATTATCTGTGTGGATGGCTCCAATACTGATCTCTATACAGTCTGCTGCTACTGGGAAGACGTACTCCTACGCAGTCGAGTACTTAGTTATAAGGGTTGGAGAGTTCCCAATACTCCTATTGTCTATGTTTTTAGACTCCATGATCATTGGTTCTGGTTCAACCACGTATTCTATGTACTCCAATGGATTTGGGTTTCCCCGAGGTAATTATTTGTGGATAGCTGTAGTTGTTTTTAAATATTTCTTTGCCTCGGGGTTCCCCCGCTTGGCTCGGGGTTTCACTGCTTCACTGCGGGGGCTATTGGGGCTCCACGTAACCCTTGAGCCCTTCATCCGCTTTAGAGCCTTGAGGGCTAGGTTCCATGAGGCTACAACGTCTCTAGTTGTAACTACCTCTCCTAGCTGTAGGAACCTGTAGTTTATGAATTTTAGTTTCTTTCCGTTAGGGGGTTTCCTGGATGTTCTCGCTGGATCGACGTAGATCGTCTTAATACTTTCTATTAATGCCTTGTACTCTGTGTACTCTTGTATTCTCCGGTAGCACCACAGTGGCTTCATCCATGAGAGTCTCTTACCACTATTATTGTTTCCTCTTATTTCCTCCAGGTCTTCAAATACTATTACAGCATTGTATTCTCTAGCTACTTCTACGAGCCTCTTGGATACTCTATGTGCCGTGTCTACTAAGATGTTCTTAGCCTTATTAAGCCACCTAGCCCTAATCCTCCTAGCCCACTTTAGGAACCTCCAGTTTCTTGGATGCTTCTTCTGTAGTTCCTCAGCGAGCCTGCGTAGATGTAGTGCCTTCTTCAACCCCTTAAACGGTATTACACCTATAGAGACTAGGTTGCTATTTAAGTCTATTATAATATATGTTATGTTATTGAAGTTTAAGTCTACACCCATAACTGTACTGTATTCTTTGAACACTATGTCTTTATGGAATGTAACGTAGACGTAAAATCTCCCACACCTATAGCTTAATAGTATTTCACCGGGCCTCCAGGAGCCGTCAAGGTACTTGTTGAGGTAGCTATACCAATTTAGTTTTAACTCAACCCACTTGTCATATAGTACTGCTATCTTGATCGTCTTCTTATCCAGGTCTAGTTTATAATCTAGAGTGTGTATTCTAGCTGTTAGTTTTCTAAGTATTGGCTTTGAACCATTGTTCTTCCTAGTTGACTCAACGACTTCCCTGGCTCGTTTGTATATCTCTGATACATGGTGTGCTCTAAAGCCCATTCTAATTAATCTACTATAGAACATAGTGTGTAATCCCATCCACGAGGGTACTTCACTTAAACCCCAAATCTCATCTACAACTAACTGGACTGAGTCACGGTATACTCTTAAAAACTCCACGAGTAGTCCCTCATCTCCCTTAGGAGTGACCGCTTCCACCTTAGCGGTCACAGTAGCCCTCACAGGGAGACTCATCAGTAAACCCCTCTACCCACATACTACACTTAGCTTATAAAGCGATTTACACAGCACACGCAGAGGAACAACCACTTATTCACATCTATTCACAATTAATCACAACTATTTTTAGATCAGCCACAGGCTTGGGGACACCGTTATGGCTGCACACAATGTAGGGTTGAGAATAGAGAGCTTAATCTACATGCCTGGATTTGCATTCTCAATGACTGCTTCAACACTAGTTGGTAGAAAAATAGGTGCTGGATTATTAGGTGAAGCAAAGAAAACTGGTTGGGTAGTAATGACAACGGGGTCTACGTTGATTGGGTTAATAGGCGTAGTCGTAGCACTCACAGGCTACTATATTGTCGCCCCATTCGCACCCAGTGAGACCGTGAGAACCCTTTCCTCAATATACTTAATTTACGCTGGCCTCAGCGAGTTTGGACTAGGATTCGCAATGATAACCAGCGGGGCTCTCAGAGGGGCTGGAAACACGAAAATACCAATGATCGCCAATACCGCGTCTCTCATAGCAGTTAGAGTTTCACTATCCATATTATTAGCCAGCAGTATGGGCTTCCACGGACCATGGCTTGCGATGTTTCTAGATGTATATGTTAGGGGGTTTACACTCTTGATAATTTACAATTTCCTCTTCGAGAAAATAGCTAAAAGGATTTTATAAGGTCAGGACGAATCTTAAAATGTGGGTTGTTTAGTAGTTTTAATGGATAGTGGTGAAGGAATTGGGTTTACCGCCTTCAAGGGGCTGGTTGGTATTTTTGCTTATATTAATGATTCCAATTACTCAAATATACCCTGCTATACTGCATTGTGAGAGCGATGAACTCCAAGATATCTTGTTTTATATGTATGGTTTGACTACGTGTCCTCACTGTAGAGCACTAGATTCCTTCTTCAACCAGACTTTTCCAAATAAATATGTTAAATGCTGGGTTGACTTAGACTCCACATGCTATAGTAACTTAGTTAATCTCTATCGAGACATGGTTAAGAACTACTCTGTACCCGAGGAACTTCTCGGGGTCCCAACGACTCTAGTTATAAAGATGGGGTCAAATGGAAACACAACGCTGGCAATAGTAATAGGTGAGGTTAAAAACAAGGATTTCTGGCTACAATTAACCAAACTAGAGCCCTCACCAGCTCCGAGAATCTACATTGGGGAGAAGCTTTTCGGCCCCACTACAACTACGCAGGCGAACAATTCACTCCTCCCCACTACAACTACGCAAACGGACAATTCACTTCTCCTAAGCATAGGGGTAATTCTAGTAGTATCAATAGCTATAGCGATGTATTTTATTTCACTGAGGCGTCGTTAACGCCTTGGATATCATAGATTAACTAACCTTAGACTATTAAATTTAAAACCTTCTTACCCTAGGATCATGTTGGTGAGTTCAGGATGAGCACCACGGATAGCCTTGGTGAAGCACTTGGCATGGTAATACTGTATGTAGTGTTGCTATCGGTAGTGATGGGGGGGGGTACTACATTGGTTCTTCACGCAGGGGCTTTTAATAATTTATGAAGAAACACAACTAGGTGGAATACTAGTACTACAGGACTACGCGGTATACGTATACATAATAGTACTACTAGTTCTCGGCTGGCTAATTGTAGACGCTGTGGCATCAATGTTTTACGCATTGCTTAGGCCAAGGTATGGAGCATCCGGTGCTGCAGCTGTCCGCAGCTTGATAAGAATACTTGGACTAGGAGCACTACTAGCAGGAATTGCGGGTGGAGTAGCCGGTGGAGCGGCGGGTGTTGCACTAGGCGGCTTCATAGGATTAGTCGTTGGCTTCGCCACACAGCAAGTGCTTGGGCAGGCTGTCGCAGGGATGTTCCTATTACTGGCTAGGCCATTCAAGATCGGTGATTTAGTTGATATTGCAGGTGAGAGCGAGGTTAGAGTAAAGGATATATCAACAATGTTTACGCAGGTTACTAGGAAGGATGGTGTAGAAGTGTTGATTCCAAGCGGAATGATTGTTGGTGCGAAGATAGTTATTGGGGAGAGGTCAAAAGAATAGTTTTTTATCTAAGCTAATCACTCTCTTCTCCTTATACTCCTCGATTTTTAAACTCTATCCACTTTAAAACCCCTTGCTATTTAATTAAGTGGGTTTAGTATTGTTTTAACGGTGTATTTGCTTGCTACTCATACATACAAGTGACTTACACATAGTCCCAGATCAATTCCAGGACACTATACTGGAGAGCTCATATTACAGCGTACTAGAGGAAATAAGCGATATTGTACTGCATGAAGATGCAAAATACCTATTGGTATCCGGGGACATGTTCAACACTGATAAACCGTCAATGGGCATTGTCATAAAGACAGTTGGGGTTTTAAAGAAGCTTGTAGACAGTGGAGTAAGGGTTATAGTAGTACCTGGTAATCACGACTTATCGAGGACTAGGACGAGTGCCCTAGACCTCTTGGCTAGAGCGGGTTTAATACACCTACTCGACTTCAAGGAGGAAATGGGCTGGTTGATCCTCGAGCCCTTTGTGTTCCAAGACGATAAACTCGCATTCTATGGAGTACCAGGCTTCAGAGGTAGTAGTAATAGAGAGGTTGAGTATCTTAAACATGGGACAACGAGGTTTAGGGGTTTGAGGGACTACTCAAACTATGAATTAATCATCCTCGCGCACATAAACACTAAGTTTGCTGGATACGATCCATCCAGGTACTCGAAGAGGTATGGTCAACTATACATGGAGTATGAAGACTTCCTAAACAAACTACCCGAGAACACGAGGTATATTGCACTAGGCCACGTCCACCTGCCAATACCACTAGATGAATCCTTCAAAGGCAGAATTGCATATCCAGGTGCACCAATAGGCCTCGACACAGCTGATCTAAAGGAGACATTCGAGCTTGGAAAAATAGGTGGTTTTAGGAGGATTCTAAGAGTTGATTTATCTAGTGAAACCCCGCTCGTTAAGTCATTGAGGCTTGAGAATACTCCTAGAGTATACTACAAGCAGTTAACTACGAGGAGCATTGAAGAAGCGAAATCAGAGGTGAAGAAGCTAATAGATGGAGTTGAACCAGGGAAATACACCGTTGTACTCGTTGATGTCAAGGGGCTGGAGTCGGCTAGCATGGAGTTGGAAAACTACGCAGTGGAGTTAACGAAGTCTTATAGAAAAATGAATTTATTCGTGAAGATCAGGGCTACGGCGAGTGAACTCGAAGAATACGCTCCATCAATAGATATAACACCCGAGTCCAAGGAGCTGTCGATCGAGGAGATCGAGTTGAGAGTTATAAGGGAGTACTCGGCGAAGAAGAGGATTAACATACCACCCGAGAAAATCCACTGGTTAATAAATACACTGGGTCAGGGTATGAGTGGGTCTATTGAGAAGATTATCCAGGAGATTTTAAAGGAGATTGGTGGGGGCTAGTGGAGGCCGGGGATCCATACACTAGGTTGATCAAAATAGTCGAGGAGACTGTGAAGATGCTTAGAGAAGACTACATAGCTTCTAGGAGAGCGGGGATTATTAGTGAGAGAGAGGAGGTCTACAAGAGGTACTATAGAGTTGAGCCAAACACTGTGTCTAGACAGGATAAGCCCATTATATTCGTAGACGCAGGCTTCCACCTACTAGAGACAGATGTAGCTTCATTATTAATAATGAGTCTTGGTGGAGTAGTTAGAGACCCTGAGGGTAGGTTACTGTATCCACCGAGTATTGGAGACTACGACTTCCCGGAGACTCTCCTCATATATGGTAGGTTTATTGAGGAGGAGTCGGGGCCCGGGTTCTCCGTGAAGATTATTCCATTCACGACTGAAAACATATTGTTTAGGGGAGAGAACGCGAGTGTAGTATCAAGTGAGTTAAATAAGTTAATTAGTGAGAAGTCGAGGTTGAGGATTACTTCTCCCAGAGACTTGAAGTTGTTTAAGAGATTTATAAAGTACCTTGAGGGGTTGATTGAAGTAGCTTATGGATTGAA
>JAJHRV010000013.1 GCA_020833525.1 Thermosphaera sp. | reverse complement strand
TTTATCATGGAACTAGTTTATATACTCTCTAACCGCTAGTATTAGATAAGTGAAGACACGTTGCTTGAAGTATTTCAATGTATTGGCTTAACCGAGTTCTCAGTTAATCTACAGGTGTTGAATAATCTATTGGTTAAGTTATAAAAATAAACAGGTTCCTCCATGTTTTATTGATTACTAGCAGTTGTGATGAGCTTTTCCCGCTTACTGAAAAGTATAAAAAGTATAAATAGTGATAATGGGGTATGAACGATTGGTGATGAACGCATCCTAAGCGGAGGAATGAAGAGGGTTAAGGGGCTGATGTTTCAACCCATTTATCACTAGGCTTGAATGGGGCTTAGTTATAAATCGAATAAATCCCTACTTTATCTATACTTTCTAGAGGGAATACTAGTACTTCACCGCTATAAATCCAAGTGCTGATTTGTCAAAACCTAACACTCTAAACCCAGCGATCCTTAGTCTCTCCGCTACCCCCTTGATGATACTGGGGCCGTGTAGTCTTGGCTCACCTGTGTAGTGGAATAGCACCCCCATTTTTCTAATCACTCTGTATAGTTCTCTATAAAATTCAAGACTGTAGAGGTCGCCGGTCGACTTAGTGAAGCGTGGTGGATCGTGTATTATTCTCGTAAAGTAGGAGTCTGGTAACTCGTGTATTAGGGTTGTTACGTCTCCATGGAGAAGCTTTATTCTATCGCTTGCGAGCCCGCAACTCCACGGATTCCTCTCAGCAATCCACAATACGCTTTCATCTATTTCGAATGTAACCACTTCTCTCGCACCTTTTTTCACTGAGGCGATGGCAGTGTATCCAAGACCTGTGCAGGTATCTAGTACTCTATCACCCTTCCCCACTCTAGCAGCCTTGATCTTTGTTAAACTATCACTCCACGGGTCTATGCCTACAATTCTATGCATGTGTATACCATTAATCTCTATGGTTGGAGGTAGAAATGGACCTATACTCTTCAACTTGTAGAAACCATTAACCGTGCTCCTCACTAATTCATATATTTCCCCCGACTCTTGCTCATATATAACCACACGATCCTCTTCGCTTGGATACAGTTCATTGATTGGTATTTCTGTATTTTCAACCACTAGATATCCACGATTAATGCAAATAGTTTTAGTGGATAAACCCAGATCTAGCGATGTGCTAAAACAGCCAACTTTACTCGACACATCATCAAGCAGTGGACGCGTAAACCAAAAGCCCTTAACGGGCTTGAATATATAGGTATACTTATCGAGACCCATATCTTCCTTCTCCGAGCGAGCAATATAGTGGTATATACCTAGAGCCATAATATGCCTTAACGCGCCTAGCGAGTATTCTACGTAGTTGCTGTACATCTCTAAAACGCCCTTCAACGAATAGAACTGTCACCACACCGCTACTTAAGCCAATACTACACACTCCTTTAACGAGTCCTCTATAGTTAGCATCTATTTTCAAGCCCTGTAGGTCACCGTACACTATGATTAAACCAGAGCACTCGTGCTCTAGGGGCTTGTGTAGTTCACCGTGGAGGTACTCTTCGAGAGCCTTAGATACTATAAACGAGCGGTCACCACCGGAGATCTCCTTGACTTCATCTAGTCCATCTGCAATACCACTCGTTACACTAACTCCAAACCTCTTCTTCTGCGTAGTCATTTACTAATACCCCTAATGAGCCCTATGGTTAGGAGCAATATGAGTATTAACCCAGTTAAGCCGGCAGGTGGAGTATTCGATAGTAGTGATAGCGAGTATCCAATAGTTGATGATGAAATACCAATAACTAAAGTCTCCACATAGTGTTCTCTAAGACTACTCGAGTAGTAGACAGCTATCGTAGCTGGCAAGAGAAGTAGTACATGCTCCATTACATAGCCCGCGAATTTCAATAAACCAATCGATGAAAACCCTATTAATGTATAGACTAGGAAGTCGTAGACCCCTGTTTTAATCCCTGTTAGTGATGCTGAAATAGGATCTATACTTGTCTCAACAATCTCTCTGTAAAATAAAATTGATAATACCAATATAGAGAGCGATATTGCTATACCTATGATAGCCTCATCTCTACTAATCAACAATGGTTCCCCTAGAATAATAGAGGATAGTGAATACCTAATTGGTATAGTGGTTAAAGCATACTGTATTGCAATAACAGATAGCGTTGTAGTTAGAGAAACCCCTATAGCAGATGCCTTCTCCTGTGACACTCCCCTCCTTATCAATACTCCAATTAAGTATATTATCACTAAACCTACAGTAATAGCCAGTAGAAACACAGTGAAGTAGCCATGCATGGACTCAACACCACCTAAAACATAGTAAGCTCCAATATAGCCTAGCGTAACAGCTAGTAGACTAGTGTGCACGCTCCCAGCAGCGAGAAACTCAAGCCTCTTATAGTAAACTAGAAAACTCGTAGAGCTCATAGCAGTGGCCATTAATATGAACGCTGTGGACCTCAATGAATCATGCTGTAGAGCTATTGGTAGAGATGCTGCGGTTAAAATAATGAACACTATACTGTATAAATTCATAGATTATACACTTTCATTAACCTCCTACTTTTGAATACGTAGCCCGCTAAGAATCCCAATCCACCAGCCAGGATCACCATACCAGTCACTATTGCAGTCGGGTAATTCGCTTCAGTGTTCTGTAATGAAGGTGTACTAGATGGCGTTGTGTAAACCGCTGAAATCTGGTTCACAAGCTGAACTAAGTTCTCTAGAACACCAGTACCTCCAGAGGGGCTGTCCACCATTACGACCCTTATGTTGAATTCCCTAGCAATCTCGATTAATTTAGCCCCTTCAGGCTGCACACCAGGCTTAGTCACAAAGACTACTGAAACCTCGCCTCTCCTAGCTAAATCAATCGCTTTCTCAACATCACCCGGGGAGACTTGATACTCCTCCTCAGCCTTTAAAACCTGGACTACTTCGAATCCAAGCCACTCAGCTAAGTACTGTGCGTGTGGTGCATCAACAATTGCTTTACCCCTGAATCTACCGGCATTGACGAGTATTGTGGATGTCACGTTAGAAACTACTCTAGCGTACTTCTCGTAGATGCACTCCTTACTCCCTGGATCTAGCTTAACGAGCACCTCTACTAGTTTACTAAGAAACAACAAGTAGTTAACAGGGTCGTTTACTGGCATGTGGTAATTATACTGCTTCGTAACGGGGTTTACTTTAAGTCTTACACCAGTGTCTTCAATAATATCCAGTAATACCGCCTTGATCTCTCCACGCTCAACCATACCTCTAATAGACTGCTCGAATGAAGTGTGCCCCGTTGAGACAACTATATCTGCTCTCCTCAAAACCTCTTGATCAGATGGCTTCAACTGGTATTCATGTGGATCGACGCCTGGTGGGACAATAGAATACACTGCTCCCTCACACATTAGTCTCTCAACATCGGGCTTCAAGTAGCTAAATGTAACTACGACCACTACTCCTCCACTACCTCCAACTACTATTGCTTGAAGCCCGTATACTAGTAATGATGAAACCAGCATCAATAGAGCTAGGCCTCGCACTGCCTAACCCCTTGTGCACAGTATATTTAAAGAGGGTTAAATATAGTATGCACAACGGAGAAAGCTATGAAGATTATACTGGAATCCCTTAATGTTAAGAGGGGTAGTAAACTAGTATTGAACAACCTCAATGCCGTGTTTGAGGGGCCTGGTCTTTACCAAGTTATTGGCCCCAACGGCTCGGGAAAGACAACACTATTACTGACTATTATGGGTGTATTGAAGCCCACTAGTGGTCGAGTATTATTTGAAGGGTTTCAGGAAGCCGTGAAGCCGTTTTTATCCTATATGCCTCAATACTATAGTATTCCACGTGACGCTCCCATAACAATTTATGAATTTATTGAAGGACACTATAAGATGACTAAGCCTTGGCCGAGGTTTAAAGTAGTTGGTAGTATAGTAGAGGAGGCTCTTGAGCGAGTGGGGGTTCCCAAGAGCCTGTGGGGTGAAAAACTAAGTAAACTCTCTGGGGGGATGATTCAAAGAGTCTTCCTAGCTAGAGCACTGGTATTAGACCCACCCATACTACTACTAGATGAGCCTTTTTCAAACATAGATCCAGAGGGTAAAGTGGACTTAGCTGACTCTATAGGCGAGTTGTCAAGGGATAAACTAATTATAGTGACTAGCCACGACCCCATACTACTACTAGAGTACACGCGTAGAATTCTAGTTGTAGGCCATGGATACTACGTATTTGGCGAAGTAAATGAAGTGCTAAAGCAGGAAGTCTTAAAGAAATTCTATAAGAGGTGTGCTATAGAACTAGAGAGACATGTGCACATTGTAGACTGGCATTGAATAAATGGAGGTTCTACATGTATACTCCAAGACTCCTGGAGGGTGAAGCATATATACATGGAGGAGTAGTGTACATTGCTAAAGGATATCAACATCCACCAGGCTTTATAGTAGCTTATCCGAGATATAATTTATTAACGAAAACCCGGCTCGCAGAACACGAGAGGGGTGAATACGAGTTAAAGTACTACTGGGATTGCATAAAGCGTAAAGTACCAATAATACCTCAAAGTGCACATGTCTATAATCCACGCTACTTCGAGTCCAGTGCAGTACTCCAATTAAAGTCTACTCTGGAGAGCATTCTAGGGGTGGAGTTACATATTACAGGGTCGAGCATAGTTACAGAGGAGTTCAACGACGTAGACTTCGTTATTTATGGAGCTAGTGAAGACATCGTGGATAAACTAAGCGAATTATTTAATAGAGGGTTATTGAAGAGGAGTGAATATATCTTGACTAGAGAGTACTTGAGTAAACACAGTGGATTACCATCGATCCACGACTACCTGTTCTTGAAGAAGAACACTATACTACATGGATTACTCCAAGGAATCCACATTAATTTAAAACTAGTCTACTACAAATCTGGATTTAACAAATGCGTGGACCCCGTGATGGAATACAGAGAGTTTAATGGAGTAGTTGAGGTTGAGAAACCCATACGCCCCCACATTATTCCCTCAATATACTTAGTTAGAATCAATGGAGAAGAGTTATTAATGGAGTCGCTTAGAGAACTATACTCTGAGTTGCCTCTAGGTAGGTATATTGTATACAATGCGAGATTAGAGTATAGGGAGAGCGGTGTTTACCTAGTTCCAGATAGTGGCTCCTTAATCCCATATACTACTCAGTGTAGATCCTCCTCTTAGACCACTTCATCGAAAAGTAATCGTCTGGGTCTAGTCCAGATACATTCATGAAGTCCTCGTGTATTCTCTTGTATTCACTATATGATAACAGGAGTTCAAATCTATGCATTGCTGGACATATAATGCAACCTATCCTAGTATAGCCCTTGTCATAGAGGGGATTTAACGGGATACCCCTCGAGAGCAAGTATAATTGAATAACTATGCGTGGCCACGATTTCACTGGGAGTGCTCTTAGAACACCGGGTATTAATGGGTTTTCACCAATCCTGGGTGTAATAGCTCTTAAAGTACTCTCATAGTCTCTAGCACCGTCGAGATATACCCTTAAACTCCTAGATTCATAGTACATTCGCATAGGTTTAAGTTTTAATAGACTTGTACACCACCTATTATCTACACTCATCAACCCCCTTTTCTAATCTCCCCAAGGACATCAACGCCGGATTCAAGCACCACGAGTTCGATTCCAAGCCTATTAGAAATTTCCTCTACATATCTACGCGTCTCGTCAAACTCAAGCCCTGTATCACTATACATTGCAATAACCCGGTCACTACCCAGCGCCTCTACAGCCAGTGACAGCACTGCCGTGGAGTCTGCACCACCACTAAAAGCGACGGGCATAACGTGTTGATTATGGCTCGCGTAGACTCCACGTATAAATCCCATTGCTTCCCCAGCGTACTCTTCAATTATAGGCTTATTCAACTCCAGTAAGTCCTTAGAGTGTGCCTTATCCAGGAGCTTGAATCCACGTGGAGCCATGTCTCTAACTTTAACTATGCATTTCTCGGGATCAATTACCTTTGCGACACCGACATACTCTCTATGGGAGATCAATACGTATTTAGATCCACTTAGACAAAATTTCCTATCTAGTTGGAGTTTTTTATTCTTAATATACTTCTCGGTAATGTTCAATTCGATTACTTCGCCACCAATAGACTCGATTATACTGGCCAGTGCTCCCGATGGTATTACCAACCACGATCCATTAGAGTACAGGAGTAGTCCGAGCCTTACAGCCTCTCCGTAGACTTCGACAGCGTATTCAATGCCCCTACTCCACGATGGAACTCTATGAAACACTAGAATTCTGTCTGTAAAGTCTAATTTAACACCAAGTTGCTTTTCCAGCGTCTCAGTGAATATTTTCCTCTCATACCGCCCAGCGAGCCATGAATCATTTCTCAGTTTCCACCTTGAATTCGCTGGTTTTCCCACGATGGGGATATTTTGCTTTGGAAGCCATGTTAGTCCATACATGTTAACCCCTGATCTAAACAACTATTTTATCGCTAATTAACTAACTATAGAAAGTAGAGGTAGAGTAGTGCGACGAGTATTTGAATAGTTGTTGATACTAATGCTAGTTTAAGCCATGAACCCCAAGTAATTCTTATTTTCCTCTTTTCCGCAAGCCCTACTGCTACGATATTAGCTGTTGACCCTACAGGCGTGTAGTTTCCGCCAAAGACTCCTCCAAATAATAATGCAAAGTATAGTGAGGTGCGTGCAATACCTAGTTGATTGAGTAGTATCGCGACTGGTGTGAAAGTGACTACTAATGATAAGTTATCGAGTACAGAGCTTAACCCAGCCGATGTGAATAGCATTACGGCAACTAGGATAAAGCTACCTGTAGATGCTATGCGAGTAATTAGATACGCTAGCTTAGACATTGCTCCCGTATAAGTTAACATATGACTAAGCATGAAGAGGAATATGAAGAATATTATTGAAGACCACTCAACGGATTTCTCAACAAGCCTAGAGACCTCCTCCATGGGTACAACTAGAGTTAATAGTAGTATAAATACGTAGGGTATAAACGATAGGAATGCATGAGGGTCGACTTCGCTACCTGTTAATCGCGAGAGAAATTCAACTATGTAGTCGTTTAATGCAACTGCAACAATAAATACAGATAGTACGCTTAGACCGAACCTTATTCTCCTAGTTCTCGCATCTTCCACTTCAACCTCGACAAGGTACCTTGTCAAGTACTTTTTGATCCTTTCTTGATGCTCCTTGATAGAACCATTTAATCCAATTATATATTTCCTCTCTAGTATGGAGAAGGCTAGTATTAAAACTACAAGGTTTAACAATGACAATGGAAGGGAATTTCTAATAAATAGTGAAATAGACATATTTGTCCTAAAGAGTAGGTATACTCCAATCGGGTTACCAATGGGTAGTGCAGAACTCCCAGTATTCGTTGCGAGAACGCTTAGTATAAGCAATGGAACAACATCTACTTGCAGTATTCTCGCTAATTCAAGTACTAGCATTGCAACATAAACAATACTAGTGACCTCGTCTAGAGCCGCTGCAAGAGCATAAGCTAGGATCACAATCAATAGTATGAGCTTAAAAGCACTACCCCTCGACACACGTAAAACCCCTATTGCGAGGAATCTAAAAACCCCGATCTCTCTGAGTAAGCCAGCAAGAGTCATAGTACCCACTAGGAATAATATTAAATTCCACTGCACAGAGCCTAGTACGTATTGTGGTGGCGACGCGTCAATAATGATTAATACCGCAATAGCCAACATCGCAGCAGCCACACGCCACTCCATTTTTATAACTGTTAACGCTATTGTAAATAGAAATAGCGCAAGTGCAAATCCCTGAATAAAGCTTAGTTTACTAGAGTTTAATAGTTCTAGGCAGTGAGCTTCAGAGGTATTAATACCTCTCTCAACACACCAAGAGCTAGCAATAGCTAATCCCACGGTGTCATTACTAATCTTTGATAAAGACATTAAAGTGGTAGACGCCAATAGAAGCACTATAAACACAATAATGATTTCCACAAGCCTAGCCACATGCATCACCATAAATACTCCGTGAGTTTAATAGTAACCATTCTTTGCTTAAAAAACAATTGCTTAGAGACCCCATACCCACTATTAATGAATTAGAGGAATAATCCTAAATGTATTTAAAACACTTTAAAATCAATCATGAACATAGGAGTGTAAAATTGAAAATAGATCCATCACTCTGCGTAATATGTAGAGGTAGGGGGTTGTGCGGGTTATCATACTGCCCTATAATAGCTAGGGCTCGTGCGTCCTATATATTGAAGCCTATTTCATCATCTAGAGTAATAGAGGGGTCGAGTCCTCCAGCGGTCTTCGTTGGGAGAATAGGGTATCCATTCATACGGGCAGGTCCATCAACACCGCCAATAACCGGGGACACCAGTGTATTCGACTACCCTGAGCTTTGGAGGGAGCGGAGAATAGAGGAGATCCTTGAATACAGGTGGTCCATGATCACAGGCTTTAAGGTATTCAACGTGAAGAACCCGGAGGATAAGCTACTGGATGAAGCACGATTACTTGTTTTAAGCTCTAAACCCGTTGATGTGAGAGTCGTCCTTGAGAAGCCTCCTCGACCATTAATTACTTTCAGCGAGCATGAACCACCCCAAGGACCTAGGTCTCCACTGGAGTCTCTAAGGTTGCTGGGGAATCCAAGTATTCCAAGGCCCTTGGAGAAAGCATACTACGATACTGACCTACCTGCTGGGGAGGCAGTATTATACCTGTACGAGTCTAATATACCGGTTTCACACATACATAAGGCGTTTAGCCTAGGATCCTTTGGGGTTAGGGGGCAGAGGAGGCTGGTTCCAACAAGGTGGAGTATAACCGCTGTTGATAGCACCATATCTAGGTTTCTTGTAAGGGAGGTTAAGGGCTACAGTGTAATTAATGAGATACAGTTGTATGAGTATAGAGTGCACGATAACTTATTTATTGGAATACTCTATCCAGCTAAGTGGAGCTATGAGTGGATGGAGGCGTGGTGGCCTGGATCAACATGGAATCCACTGGGTTTGAACGTGGTTATTGAAGGAGACTATGAGGACTACCATGGTAGAACTACTTATCCAGGTATTGGTGGATGCTACTATGCAAGTATGCTCGCTACACTAGAACACTTGAGGTTTTTGAAGAGGCAAGCCACCGCGATACTACTACGCGAGATCTATCCAGGCTTCAACCTACCTATTGGAGTTTGGTTTGTACGTGAATCATGTAGATTAATGTTTGGGAAAGGACCCGTATTGAAGACTAGTAGTCTACGCGATGTGTGTGAATACTTGGATAAATCAACGAGAATTGGGTGCAAGAAGTGGTTTTCATCATCAAGGCTCCTAGCAAGGATTACTTCAACTAGGAGAATAGATGAGTTCTTTAGAAGAAGTGGTGTTCATTGACTCCCACGCGTATATTAAGGATCAAGCATATAGTAGTTAAAACAGCTCTAAGTAGGAGTGGACTACCAGACATTGACTACGCTTTAAATCCATACATAGGCTGTATACATGGCTGTATCTACTGTTATGCAAGACTATACACGAGGGATAAAGAAGCCACGAGTAATTGGGGTAGCGTGGTAGTAGTTAAACAAAACATTGCCAGCGTCTTAGAGCGTGAAACGAGGAGGTATAAACCAGGAGTCGTCGGCGTGGGTACTATTACTGATGCCTATCAGCCCATAGAAGCCAAGTATAAGTTAACGAGAAGATGCATTGAGATACTATTATCAAGGAGATTCAAAGTCAGCATTCAAACCAAAAACCCACTTGTACTGAGAGACCTCGACATACTCTCCTCCCATAGAGAGAACGTGGATGTAGGCTTCACGATAACCACTCTAAGGGAGGATGTTAGGAGAATGATCGAACCATACGCTCCCCCATCAAAAGCGAGGATTTCAGCCATTGAGAAACTAAGCTCTAGTGGAATTAAAACATGGATTTTCTACGGCCCTATAATTCCTGGTTTAAATGATGACGAGGAGACCGTGAAGGATCTAATCACGCTGGCTTACAAAACAAACTCATTGTTCTACTATGACCCAATTCACGTAAAAGACTTTATGAAGACCCCAGATCACCCATTGTGGAGGTATATAGTCAACAAGCCCAGGGATTGGAGAAGTAGAGTAATCAAGTCCATAGAAGTACTATGCAGCGAGTATGGAGTGAAATGCAGACCGGGATTTACAGGGGATTCAACCATTTGATCAATAACGAGAAAAAGAGATTCCCCAGGTCTTGAGAATTAACCGCTCATTGTAACTTTTATTAACGCTTATTTTAATTACAGAGAGAAGTTTAATTCGTTGCCTATTTCGCCAATAGATGCTTTTAATAAATTGAAGCCCTCAACTCTATGGGTTTAAAAAGTGCTTTTTAGACAAGTAATAGACTTCTTTTTCATAGGGATGCTAGTGTATGGAGATTATAGGGGTGGATGAAACCGTAGCAGAGAGAGTTGCCAGGGTTCTCCGGAATAATAAACCGGATTTGCCCAGGTTAAATGTATATGATGAGAGATACTATCCACCAAGTAATACTGATTTAGAGCTTGCACTGAGGTATTTCATTGTATTGGTTGCAATGGATCATAGGCTCAGTAGACCAGGCCGCCCATACCAGGCATGCTTAGAGGATGGTTGTTATAGTGGCGCGGATCTACTCTATAGACTCGGCATGCGCGTATTCCATGAAAACCCAGATTTCTATTCACCCGAACACCTTGCTAATATATCCGTGGATGAAGTCAAAAAAGTGTTTTCGGCTGGCGACTCCTCGCCACCAGACCCTGAGATTAGGGCATTCTTGCTGAGGGATCTTGGATATAAGCTACTGAAATTATTTAATGGAAGCACCACGGTTTTACTTAAAATGGCTGGTAGTAGAGTGAGAGGTAGTATTTTCGAGCCTGGACTTGTAGATCTCCTCAGAGTGTTTCGTGCTTATGAAGACCCAGTTGAGAAGAAATCTATGCTTCTAGCTAAGTTTCTAACTGCAAGGGGCTACTTTAAACCAATTGATGAACTAGACGTTGCTGTAGATAACCACTTATCTAGGATCGCATATAGAGTTGGATTAGTTGCTGTTTCGGGCTCTTTATGGAATAAGATCAAGAGTGGCGTAGAAGTCTCTAGTGAAGAAGACATCCTACTTAGGTTAATTGTTAGGAGAGCATATAAAATAGTATCACAGAAGTCGGGGCTGGGCGCAGGCTTAGTTGACGACTTCTTCTGGATCATGGGGAGAACAACTTGTCTAAGAGAGAAGCCCCCTATTTGTGATAAGTGTTTATTTAAAGGCTTTTGCAGAGCGAGGAAAAACAGTGCATTTATGGTTTCTGAACACGTGTATTATAATACATGGTATTACTGAGAGGTGTATTGTTTGACGATGCAATCTAGGAGTCTAAGGGAAGTACTTGGAATGAGTAGGTTAGAGCAAGTAATCATGGAGTACTTCATAAGACATATTAGTGCAGGAGAGATCATCGCCGTGCTGGACCTTAAGGAGGAAGTTAAGAAGAGGATTAAGCAAGGTGAAAAAGACATCGTGGGTGAGCCTGAGGAGGCAGTCATAGTTAGAGAAATATACATAACTCTAGCTTCACTAGTGAAAAGGGGTTTTCTAGTCTATAGTAATGGTGCGTACCGCCTATCAGACTGGATAATAGAGATCATAAAGAAGAAGATGGGGTCGCTCCAACCAGGTAGGCCTAAACCAATCGAGAAACTCCTCGATTGAAGGGTGTCTCTTTTGGTGTACCTACAAGGATACGTTAGAGAAGCAATTATTAAGGACACAGAGATCATAGCCATTGGCTCTTTAAATTCCAAACTCGTTGTTGCAGATAATAGTGTGGTTATAGTTGGTAGTGGTAGAGCTGGTGTTTTATCTGGTTTAACGTGCATAGTGATCTCTATGAAGAGGCCTCTGCTCATTGAGCACATGCACTGCGGCGACGCTGTCTTAATGGGTTTAAAGGAGCCATTAGTTGTTGGCTCATTGAGAGCTAGGAGACTATACGCTAGAAAAACCCATATCGGAAGCCTTGAAGCAGACTACGCAGTACTCGGTGAGCTCTGCATTGTAGACGTCTTGGAGAGAGTTGATGAGATTACATTCGCTGATCCCCACTTATACCTCAAGAACATAAAGTCTCTGGGTAAGGCTAACTTCTCATATAAACTACCGGGTTTCTAAGCCTCCTTCTCACCCAGGATCATTAGTCTAGCTTCAACAATTTTCTCCCTCAGGAGCATAGCCGATTCATATAGTTGATATATTAACCCAGCATGTACACTGTCACCGGGTTTAAGCCTCCCGATAAAAGTCTCTAGTTTATCGAGGAGGTTTATTGCCTCATCTAGCTTAGCGACTACCTCTTCTCTCCTCTGCAATTTTAACACCCTCAATATAGCTCCTACGTAATAACTCCTTGTTGACTTCCAGCACTTGGCCTTTAAATACCTCCTCTAAGGCACTCGTCACTTTTTCAAATCCAAGAATCTCCCCTAATTTCTCGTCTACACCCATTGTGAAACCCAGAATAGCAATGTTCGCCGAGACTGTGGAGCCTGTAAACTCCACGCTGGCTTTATTTGCATCGTAGATGTATAAATCGATCTCCCTACTCTTTAAAGACTTCACTATTTCATCTCTCGACGGATATCTAGCTAGTGGGGGAGGCCATATGAAGTCATTTGACACTAAAATCCCTCCTCTTCTAAGGTATTGAACATAGCGTGCAGCCTCTAGTAGCTCGAGTGATATCAATAAATCCGCTCCACCCACAGGGATTAAGGGGCTTGGCTCCTCCCCGATTCTTACATTCACGATGACACTACCACCTCTTTGACTCATTCCATGAACCTCTGCAACTGCAACATCTAAACCTGCGTGTATCGCGGCTAAGCCAATTATTCTTCCCAGTGTTAAAAGCCCTTGTCCACCTACACCTACTACTCCTATATTGTAGATCCTGTTCAAGGCTCCCACCATAGTTTTTCATAGCCTGGTGTTGGATTATTCACTACATTGATTGCCCTATATGGACATATCGATGCGCAGAGACCACATCCAATACATAGATCACTCATAATTCTAGGCTTCTTCGCCCCAGGCTCTACTATTAAAGCTGGACACGCTGTTAAGTTTACACAGGCCATGCACCCCGTACACTTATCTTCGATCACCGCATATATTGGTAGAGTAACACGGCTCCTCCTAGCCTCTCTAGCTACTTCGAGAGCGCACTTCATTCTTGAGACAATCGCCACCATGCCTCCGTTTTTATATTCTCTAAACGCCTCGGTCACAGCCTCTATCGACTCCTTCGTCTTCATAGGGTTAATAACGTAGACTCTATAACCTATAGACTCTAAAATCTTCTCAGGGAGAATCCTCGTGGTCTTTTTACCAGTAGCTGAGACCCCGGTGCCTGGGTGTGGCTGATGCCCCGTCATCGCGGTTGTCAAGTTATCTAAAACCAGTATTATGATGTGTGAGTTATTGTACACTGCATTTATAGATGGGGGTAGCCCTGCGTGGAAGAATGTTGAGTCGCCTATAACCGCGATCACTGGGTTATCAATGGCTCTTGCAAGTCCATTTGCCACTCCAATACTACCACCCATCTCGAAGCAGGTTGACTGGGTCTCAAATGGTTTTTGATAACCAAGAGTATAGCAGCCAATATCCCCCGTGTACACTGGGTTCTTTAACCCTGCTTTATTAGCAGCAGTCTTCACAATGTAGAATGTTAATCTATGTGGACACCCTGCACATAGAACTGGTGGTCTTGGAGGTATAGGCGTCGGTGTTTCAACCACACCAATGCTCTCCCATGGGGTTTTACCTTCTATACCCAGGAACTCCTTTACCGCACTATACACGCTTTCTATACTAAGTTCGTAGTTTAGTGGAATTAAGTCTTTGCCTCTTATACGTACGCTATAACCCTCTGTCTGGGCTATGTCTTTAACCTGCATTTCTACAACAGGATCCAGTTCCTCGACGACGAGTACTTCGCTAGCTGATTCAAGAACCCTCTTGACCGGTGCTCTTGGCAGTGGGACCGGCATGTTTACCTTAATTACTGTTGCTTTATCCACAGCGTTGAGTAGATCAAGAGCTTCCCTTACATAAGAAAACGCTATACCACTCGCTATTATGACTTTGCTAGAGCCTGGATTAATAATCCTTATAAATGGTTCTCCACCTTCTTTCTCCATAATAGAAGTCCAAGTCTTCGCCAACTCCAACTTTCTCCTCCTAGCATTCCCCGGAACTAGCACCCATCTACTGAGGTCTTGTCTAAAGACTCCTCTACAGTTTCTCCCAGAAGCTACCTCACCACTTAGAACAATAGGCATTCTGGTGTGACTAATGCGTGTTGTCGTCCTAAGTATAACTGGTATTTTGTACTTCTCGCTAAGTGCATAGGACTCCTTTGTTAATTCATAAGCATCACGCGGATTAGATGGCTCTACAACGGGTAGGTGTGATAGTAAGCCATACCATCTATTATCTTGCTCGTTTTGACTACTGTGCATTGAGGGATCATCAGCCGTCACCACTAAGAAACCGGCTTCAACACCAGCATATGCAGAGCTCATCAATATATCCGATGCAACGTTTAAACCAACATGCTTCATTGCAACCAAACTCCTCAATCCCGCAATAGCTGCTCCATATGCAACTTCAAAAGCAGTCTTCTCGTTTACACTCCACTCGACATAAACACCACACTGCTCAGCCACTTCTATTATAGCCTCTAAAATCTCAGTACTAGGGGTTCCAGGATATGCTGCCGCGACACATATGCCTGACTCTAAGGCAGCCCTGGCTATGGCTTCATTCCCTAGGAGTAGTACTCTACTCCCCTTTTCCGCGAGCAGTGGATTTACCACCGTGGAGACACCATTATCTACGTAGAAGCTAGGGGATAATAAGAAAACGCTACGCTATTTGTGCGTCTTAAGAATTTACGTGTATATATAAGTGTGGGATTGCATATAGATAAAGTTTATAAGTAGGCCCACCAATAGTATTACATGGGGTGAGCGGTTATGGGTGAAAAGAGGGTTTTATATGAGGATAAAGACCTAGTGGTGGAAATTGCTCCAAGAGACCCCGAGATACCTGTATTAGTCTACAACTTTATAAAGAAGAAGGGTAGACCGGTTTTCTTCCAGGAGATTATTAGAGAGTTTAGTGGAGTAGTTGGTGAAGACAGAGTTAGACGTGCAGTAAGCCACTTACTAGCATTGAAGAAGATCATTGAGTTCCCAGATGGAAGCCTTGGAACACCGGGCATGGAGTGGAAGCCTACTGGTGCTAAGAGGAGGCGTAGGAAGAGAGTTGCTAGGTTAATGGATTACGGCATTGAAGAACTACAATTAACTATTGCTTAGCAATCACTCTAAAACTACTTTTGCCTCTTTTTTCTCTCAGCCCATGGAGACGGCTTATAGTTAGTACACTTATCTATATTTAGTAGTAATCCATATCTAGCGATCGCTTCGCATATGTACTCGTCGGGGATTATTGCCTTAGCATTCCTAGAAGTAACAACTATAGATGCTTTGCCTATTCTACCCCTTAAATCAGCCTCCTCAGCTATAAAGTCTAGGAATATCGGTAGCCTCGTTGTGTGAATAAACGTCCTCTGCCACTTTAAACCACTCGAATCCTCATAGACTTCTCCAAGTCTTCTATTATCCGAGCAAACACCTGATTTATCACAGTAAATAATGTAAATGCCTCCCCTTTCATATGCTTTACTAGCAGTCTCTAATAATTTATCCAGGTTGAACAATGGTAGTTCCCGCTTCTCCACACCCCCCTCCTCCGCTCTACCCTCTAGTACTCCCCGCTCCATTGGAGTCTGTATATTGGAGTGAGTAGTTTGCGCGTATTTCTGCCTCTGCTGTAGAATTTCTAGTACCTCCTCAATAATGCTCCTACGCTGATTAGCCGATTCAAGCCCTACAGGAGCCTCATGACTCTCACTGACTCCTACCCCCTCTCCACCTTGAGCTTCTTCACGAGCAGGTTTCTTAGCAAAATCCATTAGCTTCCTGTGTTTTTTCTCCAATTTGAAAACCCATCTAAACCGAAATAATTAAGGATCCCGCTTTAAAACACGTGCTCTATCAATATCTTTATACTAAAGATATAAAAGCTCTCTATTAACTGGTAATTTATGGAGGGGCCCGTAGCTCAGCCTGGTAGAGCGGCGGGCTCTTAACCCGTAGGTCCCGGGTTCAAATCCCGGCGGGCCCGCACTCCTAAATATCTCTGATCGGTGGCTTGTGTGCTTAGACCGCTCGATAAGAAAATTAGAGGTATAGAATTAGTTGTTGGAACACCGTTTCTATACTTTAGGGATTCCTCTACTCTCCTCATGGCTGATCTTCACCTAGGCTTTGAAGAGGCGGCTTCACGGGGTTTATATTATGGTTTAAGGAAGAGTAGTGGTTTCTACGCGGTGTTTGTTCCAAGGATTCAATTAAGGAAGGCTATTGATATGTTGAAGTTTACACTAGAATACCTAGATGTTAAAAGAGTTGTTGTAAATGGAGATTTAAAACATGCTTTTGATAGATTGCTAAGGCAGGAGAAAGAAGAAGTTGTCGCCTTAATTAAGTTCCTAAGGGAAATGGGTGTCAGCGAGATCCTCGTCATTAGGGGTAATCACGACAACTTCATTAAGTCTATTCTTAGAAAACTAGATGTTGAATTTGTAAAGGCACTATCTACCCAAGCCGGTGGACACAGAATTCTCATAGTTCATGGACACGAAGATGTTGATCTCAGTGGACACGATGCAGTAATAATAGGGCATGAGCATCCAAGCCTGAAGTGTTTTGATGTATATAGGTTTCCATGCTTCCTCAAGATCCCACTGTCGAGCGGGAAAACTATTATTGTAATACCTGCTACTGGTCCATATCACCCTGGAGTCATTGTCAATCCCAACCCAAGTGAATACTTATCTCCACTAATTAGGAGGCTCGACTCACTGGAATCAATGCAGGTAGTTTCGTGGATCGATCTCGGGGAAATCCCAACTAGAAGCATTGATTACTTTGAATCATTCACTCTAGAAGACTACGTATCAATTGAAAAATATAGAGCTGGAGGAAAAGAATTCGCGGTGGTTGAATTTAAAAACTACAATATAGCGAGAGCTATTTGCGAAATATAATTGAAGCTAATCTCAGTCTATCGACCCATCATCAATACACTCAGGCGTTGTCGGCTTCATCACCTAACTAATAAATCTCAATTAAAATCCCTAAATAATTTATTTACCAGTGCCTAATATTTCTACTTGGTATAAACATGTTGGGATTTGAACCCATTGAGCTTCAAAGGTGTGCTCATTGAAGCCCACCAAGGAGAGGTTAATTACATTGTTCGTATTGATCCTCACAATCCTTGGACCAGTAGCTTTATCCATATACATACACATGCCACGTATTGAACTACCCGTCAAATACACGGGTTTAAAATACAGTGATATCATAAACGGGCTCTTCTACCCGATTTTCAATCCCTCAGTGGATAAAATAGGGGAAAGATGGTTTTATACCGAGAAATACTACGAGTTTAAGAACGACTCATATAAATTCCCAGTTCCCTACGTAGACTATAGGTTTGAGTATCCACCATTTACTGGTCTATTATGGTATATATCAACCTGCACAGCATTCAAGTACACTACGAGCATAGATGAAGCCGCATTAATCCACTACTACATTCAATCTGCATTCATCGCTCTATTCTACGTGCTACTAGTCTACTCACTATACTTGATCCTGAGGGATATACTTAGAATAAAGCCACTTAGGCTCTTAATACTCCTCCTCCCATCAACTATAGTCTACATGATCTATAATTGGGATATAATTGCTGCTTCACTAGCAGTCATCGGTACGTTATTAATAACCAAGGGTGGAAGAGGTCGTGTCCAGCCACTACTAGCTGGTTTACTTCATGGTTTATCAATATCCACTAAGATACTCACTGCTGGGATAGTATACTACTACATAGTCAAATACGTATCTACTAGAGAATCTAAGGCACGTGAATTCATACTCTATACCATTGGAGTAGTAATTAGTGGAGTACTACCATTCCTACTACTATACTCGTATGCGCCCCAAGGCTTTAACTACATTGTGAACCACCATTTGTCATGGTACTGCGAAAACTGCCTCTACATGCCCCTTGTTAAGGACATATGGGACAGTATCCACCGTAGATTATTCATATCCATAGCTACAGCACTCGCCATAACATTCCCCCTTATTGCAGCACCATGGAGAGGCATAGACTATAGAGTGGAGTTTAAATACCTACTAGCAGCTGTATCCTCCCTCATACTCTTCAACCATGTTTTCAGCCCACAAATGACTCTTATGATAACCCCCTTCGCGTTGATTGGGCTTGAGAGTAGACTATTAGTCCTATATGGAGTGGCCGACGTCTTCAACTCAATGATCATAATTACATTCTTCGAGTATCAAAACCCCTGGACGTTTGGCTCAATCCCGCAATACATGGCGTTTGGAAGAAACATAATGTTACTCATAGTCTTCATGTATATAATAGGCTCAATTATCAAGAGTAGAGTTGAATACGTGGATAAGCTTCATGGGTGATCCTCTTGACTCAACGTGGAAGACTACGTACAAGGATACTGCCTCTAATACCATTGTTAATTGTTTTAGCTACCTCGACTGTATTGCTAGTTTACACAGCACTAAACTTTACAAATATAGAGATAGAGAGAGGTGGGAGGGGCTATGTCACAGACGAAGTCTGGTATGTTTCATCTTCTAGAGTTATCTTGAAGAAGATAATTGGTCTAAACGTTAAACAAGACCCGGGCAATTATGGTGCAACCATAGTATTTCAATCCTCAAGCCAGGCTCAAACAGCTTGCTACAATATAGCCCCCCGCTACTCATTGAAGACTAGGTGCGACTACTCGAAAATACCAGCTATACACGTCACTGGCTACGTAGATGAAGTCTGGAGCTTCATTAATGAAGTAAATAAGTCACTCACAATTGTAGACATTATTCCTGGCTGGCAATTTCCAGACAACGAGGGGATTAATAACTACATTAACTGGGAGCACCCCCCACTCGGGAAATACCTAATTGCATTATCGATGATTACCCTGGGCGACTACCCACTATACTGGAGGATCCCCATTATCTCGTTTGGTGTATTAGCAAGTATACTCGTCTACTTGATACTCTACAGGCTAACTAGGAGCTACATACCCTCCCTTATAGGGGCTCTA
>JAJHRV010000071.1 GCA_020833525.1 Thermosphaera sp. | reverse complement strand
GATAAATATGAAGATTATGGTAGACTCTCGGGTAGACTAGATAAAGAGTACTGGAGCCAAGAAGCGGAGTTTCTTGGGGAGAAGAAGAAGCCATATGACTTCGCACTGTGGAAGGCGGCTAAACCAGGTGAGCCATACTGGGAGAGCCCGTGGGGGAGGGGGAGGCCTGGATGGCACATAGAGTGTAGTGTAATGAGCTCGAGGTATCTTGGAGGTAGGTTTGACATACATGGTGGGGGAACAGACTTGATATTTCCACACCATGAGAACGAGAGAGCGCAGAGTGAAGCCTTCTTCGGTGTAAAGCCATGGGTCTCGATCTGGATGCACACTGGTATGTTGACTGTAGGCGTTGATAAAATGAGTAAAAGCTTGAAAAACATTGTTCCATTGAGAGATGCGTTGAAGAAATACCAACCTGGGGTTTTAAGGCTGTGGTATCTACACGTCCACTATAGAAAGCCATTGAACTACACTGAGGAGTCTATTGAGCAAGCTGAGAAACTATATAACCGGTTGGTCTCTGCACACGACCTACTTCTAAAACTCCAGAGGGAGATGCAAAATCCACACTACTTGAACAATGAAGACTTGAAAATACTTAATGAACTCAAGCAGGTATATGTAGACTTCCACAGCGCACTAAGCGAGGACTTCAATACCCCTGAGGCCCTAGCCGCGGTAAACAAGCTACTGGGTATAGTGTATAGAGATATACAGTATAATCCAAAATACATGCTGGTTTCCCAAGCACTAAGAATACTCAGAACTGCAAACTACGTCTTTGGAGCATTCGAGGAGAAGCCAGTTTATACTGAGGCGGGGGAAGAACTCGAGAAAATACTTGGGTTACTGATAGAGGTGAGGAAGGAGTTGAGGAAGAGGGGTATGTACGATATAGCTGACACTATTCGAAGCGAGCTATTGAAACACGGAATTCAATTAATGGATAGAGGCATTGAAACCACTTGGATAAGGGTTAAAAAACAATAGTGTTCAGCCACGTACTTGTCTAGAGATCTCCTCCACGAGTTTTACTACATCCTCTCTAGTGGCCAGTGTATTAACCTTTCTCTTACTTGTATATAGAGTGACTCTCCCCGTTGTTTTACTACGCACTCTAATAACATCGTGTTCTCTGAAACTATAAATATCTAGCAACTCTATGTTTAGCTTATCTAACTCCTCCCTCAACAACACACTTGGATTCCTCGGCATAATCAATCACCAGCTTCATATTAAATAAATCCATGCACCTTATATAGAGTTAAATATGAATCCCCACTGGTGCATGGGCTTCTTGAATAGGCAGTACCTCAAACTTGGATTGAAGTGCGTTGAGGTTGTCACGGAGAGTGATGCATTGAGACTCGTGGGGAATGGGTTTATTGAGTTTAGGCAGAGAATAATTACAGCTGCTAGTGTGAAAAACCACAGTGTTCACACAATAAGGAGTGGAAAGAAGAAAGTACTGTACTTATACTTTGAGGGATTTGGAGTGGAATGTGTTGAGGGTGTTAGAGTACTAGATGATGTCTCAACACACTTAGCACATTTAAAACATACCCTGACAAAAATCGGAGGCTTTATAACGATTATAACCTCTGGGCAGTTCTTAGTGGACTATGCTGTACTGAGCGATGATGTAGCCGCAGTAGTTATACCTGGAAAGAGAGAGGTCTATATAGATAAACACCACGGGGAGGTAACAATATATATTGTCTAGTGCATCGTCATCTATAAGTTATAATGGTTGAATCCCTCGGCACACCCCCCATTATTGCTTCAACGGCCGAGTCTACGTTGAACCCAGATGTGATAACTACATTTGTCTTTAACTCAAAGGCTAGCTTACTCATTAACAATACCTTTCCATAGACTCCACCAGTAGCATCTGATTTCTCATGTCTCTTGAGGAGCTCTAGTACCTCCTCGAGATTCCTCGGTGTAATTTCATGAATTAACTCGGGGTTGCTGCAAGTCTTGGGGTCGCACGTGTAGACTCCGGAAACATCGGTTAAGAGAACTATTCTCTCTGGCTTTAAGTAGCCTGCGAGGATTTCGAAGACCCTCTCCGTAGATAATACTATGGGAGCCCTCATTGATGGTATGCATTCCCCGTAGAGAATGGGGATCACTCCTAGCTCGACCAGGAGTGCTACTGGTTCATAAAATACTCTAAATGCCCCCTCCATATAGTGTATTATTGCGCTTGTTTGAATACTCGTTACTGGTAGCCCACCCTCCACTAGGTAATCGACTATAATTCTATTAAGAGACCTAGTGGCTTCATGGCACTTTACAAGGAGATCTATAGACCCCTTATCTCTATGCTTCAGCACAGTATAGTGTGCAAAACTCCCTCCACCATTCCCCATAATTAGCCTAACTCCACTAGTATGTACTCGTTTAACTATTTCGTGAAGCAATTGAAGAGATCTGTAATTTAGTGAAACTGGTTTATCTTTATTAGTGATGAAACTCCCTCCAATCTTCACGAATACATAGCTTTTCATTGGCAAATCACCAATTAGATTTTTATATATCACATCACTGTATTTCTAAAATGGCTTGATTTCAATTTATCTAGTAAGAGGTTAATACTTTGAAGCCTAGGCGTTTATTAGCACTGTTCAAGAGCTACGCAGATATAATTATCACGAGTGTTCTCGCTACATATATTGCTATAATTGGTTGGAACTACTATGATGTAAGTTACTTTATTGGCTGGTACAATGAGTACTTTAAAACTGGCCGACTACTGGAGGTCTATACCTCTGATTTGAAAGTTGCATATCCACCACTCGCAGTTATACTATTTGTATCCACCCACGCGGTAGCTGTCCACTTCTTCGGGGAAAACATTATTGCCGCGCGTCTAATAGACAAAATTCCCTTATTGGCCTCCTTCATAGCGGTGTACTTTATACTAAGGAGGAATGTGAGTAGGCTTGCATCATATCTGTGGTTGTTGACTTTTGAGATATACAATGTAATTTTAAGCTATCAATTTGATCCACTGGCCTCGTTATTCCTCCTGCTCGCACTACTAAGCTTTGAGAGGGGGAAGTATGGGTGGGGTGGACTATATATTGCTCTCGCATCTCTATTTAAACAAGTGCTTGGTATTCTACTAGTTATTCCAATGATCTATCTTTACCGAGGGAAGGAGTCTAGAGAGCTTGTTAAACTCCTTTCCGTAGTCTCAGTAGTGGTTGCTATCGTAGTGATGCCATTCCTAATGGCTTCCCCCCTTGCATTTATTGACAAAATAATGTTCTATCACGCTAAGAGACCACCACAATATTTAAGCCTGTGGGCTATCCCGATATATGCGAGCGGGTATGATCAAGGCATGATTGATCTATCTCAGCAAATATCATCGTACTGGATTATCTTCTTCCTCGTGTATATTGTCATGGTTTGTTTCTACGCGTATAGAGAGGCTGTAGGTAGTGCAAGGGGTTATTATGTAAAGCACTTTACTCTCTTAACTATAGGGTTGTTGTTATTCAATAAAGTTGGGAATACAAATTATTTCCTTTGGCTGGCTCCTTTACTAATAGTATTTATTTCGAGAATAGGGAATAGTGTCGTCAAGAAGAGGCTTGTATTCGCATATGTCTTTACAAGTCTCCTAATTGGTGTTTTATTTGGGTTTTTATCGGGCTATGTACACCTCATTGCTGGTATTGAATATATTTTTATATTTGAAGACTTTAAGTGGATTCCATCTCAGAAGTTCCTGTACGACTGTATTGGATCAGACCCGTTTAATTTAAACTATAGAGCGGTACTCTACTTGCACTCAATTAACGCGGTAAGGGAAGGTGCGGCATCTTTAGCTGTTGTCCACCACTACCTCATAGTATGTATAATCATAGTCTACGTAGTTATACTTGTATACTTCATCAAGTCACTATACAAATATGGGCTTCAAATAGACTAGATATATATTTAACAGGTAAGGTGTGCTCTCAATGCTTGTATTTATTGGACTAGGCTATTCTTTAAGGCATTTAACGCGTGAAGCAATTGATTGGCTGGGGAAAGCGGATGTTATCTACATTGATACTTATACATCTCTATACGAGGACTCTTTGGAGAATCTGAGAAATCTAAATCCCCGGGCAGTCTTTGTAATGGCGAAGAGGAGGGAGCTTGAGGGGGAGGCGATAGGGAGAGTAGTGGAGGAGGCTAGGTATAAAACTGTAGCTATAGCTGTTCCGGGAGACCCATTTATAGCTACTACGCATGATGCATTACTCAGTGAAGCGATTAAGCAGGGAGTTGAATTTAGGGTTATCCATGGGGTCTCTATTTTAAACATGGCTTATAGTAGAGTAGGGTTGCAGTCATATAGATTTGGAAAAATAGTTACACTAGTTTATCCAATACACTTCAAGCCCCTTAGCACTATTGAAACCATATATGACAACTTGAGTAGGGGGCTTCACACACTGGTTTTACTGGATTTAAGAATTGAGGAGTCTCTAGCCATGAGTATCCCCGAGGCCGTGCAAATACTGGTAGAGCTCGACTATAAAGGGGGTCTTGGAGAGCAATTATCGATTGGTCTAGCACGGCTGGGTTGGAGAGATGAGAAGATATGTGCTGGTAGACTAATAGATCTCGCGGGGTATAATTACCCCCCTCCACCACACAGCTTGATAGTAACGTCTAGACTAGACCCGGTTGAAAAAGAGATATTTGAGTATTGGAGGAGGCGGTGTTAGTTTGTAAATTATAGCTCACTAAGTATTTTCAAAACATCACTAGTGGTCTTCAATTCAGCGCCTAGAATGTTCTTCATGTACTTCAAGGCGTACTCGTGATCCTCTCTACTAAAAGCGGAAACAGCGTCTTCTACAACTATGAGTTTAAATCTCTCGTAGAAGGCGTCAATAGCTGTGTGTAATACACATATATGCGTGTGTATACCGGTGAGGATCAACGTGTCTACGCCCAGGTCCCTGAGTACATACGTCAAGCCAGTTTCTCTAAACCCACTATAGGAGCGCTTGTATAGTATGATGTCTCGATTCTCCACGGGCTTTAACTCTTGTATGATCTCCGCCTCGGGATCACCCCTCATGGCGTGCGGGCCCCAAATCCCAAGTTCATGGTCGAATGGTAAGTGGGAGTCTGCGAGATATATCACTGGGATCCCTCTTTCCCGGGCTTTACTAATTAACTCACTAATTCTTGGAACTATTTCAACGGCGCCTGGGCTCTTTAAACGACCATATACAAATTCTCTCAGCATATCTATTACTAGTATTGCCGGCTTCACAAAAGCCACCGTGTAGGTATATAGGGATTTAATTTTAATTATCTTTTATAGATGATGAGCGACTTCGGTTCGGATAGCGTGAAGAGCCGTGTGAGGGCTGATTTCCCCACTCTACGTGAACATACTCATATATACCAATATACATGCGCTTCTTAACATTAGATATTTATAAACTCACCAGATATGTATTTATTCACTGTGGGTGTATATAATGTCTGAATACTCGACTCTATATGAGACAGACCCTGTGTATCAAATGGCTGTGAAGCAACTCAAGGAGGCCGCATCGATCCTTGGTCTACCGGATGAATACGTGGAAGTTCTAAGACACCCTGAGAAACTAGTTCAAGTCAGAGTAACTATCAGAAGAGATGATGGGAAAATAGCTACTTTCATTGGTTGGAGAAGTCAGCATAATAGCGCATTAGGGCCATATAAGGGAGGTATAAGGTATAGTTCAAACGCAACCGCGGGCGAGACTGTTGCGTTATCAATGTGGATGACTTGGAAGAACGCACTTGCTGGAATACCATATGGTGGAGGCAAGGGATCTGTTAGAGTAGATCCTAAGGCACTATCACAGCGTGAGATAGAGGAGCTTAGTAGGAAGTACTTT
>JAJHRV010000012.1 GCA_020833525.1 Thermosphaera sp. | reverse complement strand
TTCTCCTCAACCCATCTATTAACACTCTCAACTAACTCATCTATACTAGTAAAGTACTCTACGTATCCATTGAAGCACTGTTTAATCCTCAACACGTAGTCATCCCTGAATGGAAATCCCTCCCTCAGCCACGCGCCATTAGCTACGTAGAGTGCGGCAGTGTTGTTTCTACCTATTGGAAGTATCGAGATCAACTCTCGGTATGCACTACAAGCATCTCCATTATCCAAGCCCATAACTTTACCAAGCTCCTCTCTAGTCGAGGAGTTTGAGCCTTCATATAGCATTGTTAGAGCTACGTAGGCATTGAAGGGTGAAACAACAAGGTTTTCACTAGTGTGATTTCTAAGTAGTAATCCATATAGATTGAGTGTAAAACCATTCACTCTCTCAACGAGCTGAGATAGTGTTAATTCCTCAGCTTCAACCACGCTACCTGGCGGAGGCCGCTGAAGGAGTTTTCTCATTAAAAATGGTATAGAAATCGCGGATACCGCGATCAACGCGATTACAAGTATCAATATTAACTGACTCTTCAACACCCTCACCAAGAGGAGTCTTCTCCATTGTTAAAAATAAATATAACGCTTGGATGAACTGTCCTAAGTCTCGGACAACGAGCCTCCTAGAAAAAGTACAGTATGCTTCATAGCTGAAGCCGAACGACATAGAGTTCCAGGTGAAAATTCATCTATTTAAATTAACCATGTTTAGCTCCTAGTGTTTCTCTCTAGTTGACTTCTTGGAGTTGAATAAAGTGCGTGTTTGTGCATTGTTTGTTTGAATGAAGGGAAGATAGTGTTTGTCTATGAGAGAGTATTCAACTATAGGGAATCTAGCGGGTGAATTTGGAGACGCTGTAATCGGCTACCGAAGTTTAGAATAAAGCTCGTATTTAATGTGCCGCTAGGTAAATACATAGTGAGCTTAGTGGAAGTCCAGTGTTTTAAATCTACAATTTTATTAAACTTATTAAGTCCTCGGGGTTTTATTATTACAGGGGGTTTCATTGGGTTGTAGATACTATAGCGTTGCCTTATCGTTGTTTATTGCTCTACTAGTACTATATGTATTTATCCCTGTCTCGCGTGCAGAGGCTTTTGCAACTATTTACATTAGGAGCGATGGATCCATTGAGACTGATCCACCCGGGTTACACGTTAATTTAAGTGGATCTAGTGGTCTATACTACCTAACCGGCGATGTCTATGGGAGGATTGTTATTGAGAGAGACAATGTAGTATTGGATGGAGGGGGGTTTAGACTATATGGTCTATCATATGGTAGGAGGTCTGTTGGCGTCCAAGTGTATGGTAGGCGAAACATAACTATTACAAATCTTAAAATAGACTCCTTTCATGAGGGTATAGGTATAGCGAATTCTAGTGACGTCAGGGTAGTTGGCAATGTGATTATTGGGGGAAAATATGGTGTTGTAGTTGATGGATCAGATAACTTATTATTGAAGAATAACGCGTTCTCCAATACTTTCGTAAATGGTGTTTTATTGTCTAATTCATCGCTTATAGAGTTCTCCTTCAATGTATTCACAGATTGCTACGTTGCGTTCGAAATATATAGTTCAAGTAGTGTTACAATAGTCTACAATGTTATTCAGGGTAATAAAACACTTAGAGGACTATACCTACACTCAGTCAAGAACACTACTATAGCACACAACGTAATCAAGGGTAGACAGGGGTTATTCATACACGCATCTTTCAATAATTCAATATATAACAACCTCTTCGACAACATTGACTTTAACTACGTAGTTGGCTCTGGTAGAAACAATTGGTGTGTTCAGCCAATTCGAGGGGTTAACATTATTGGTGGAGACTTCATTGGTGGAAATGCATACCTACTACCAGGTAATAATGGCTACTCTCAAACGTGTAGTGATAGGGATGGAGATGGCTTCTGTGATCAACCACTAGAGATAGACTACTGGAATATAGACTACCACCCGTTAAAGTACTCGCCTTCAAAGCCTCCATCACCAAGTCTAATCATATATACAACAACCCATACAACAACCCAAACCATAACCGAGTACATTACGCAGACTACAACTAGTAAGCCTGAGACAATTACATCTACTGTAACAGAGATTAGGACGCAGAGCTCGGTTGAAACATCAATTATTCAATTAACCACCACCGAGACGCAGACTAGTCTATTGACAACAACCTCTATAACTACACACGTATACACTTTAAATCCAACAGCAGTGATCGTTACATCGATCTCGCTTGTTGCCGCAATGGCAGCGCTATCAGCAATACTCACATTAATCCCCGGAAAGAAGCATTAAAGCACTATGTGTAGATAATGAAGTCTATTTGCAACCAACTTCAAACCAACCATTCTCCGCTACGTGGCAATACTAATACGCTTTCACACTCCTTCGAAGTATTCTAAGGAGTTGCCTGAGGCCCTCAACGGATCTATCGATACATGAAGAAATAGCCTGTAGATCAATGCCTAGTCCTTGTTTCTCATTGGCCATGTAGACGTATAGTCCAGCTAGAACGATTGGTTTCCAAGATCGTGCTGGCTTGCTACTCGACAATTGATCTACAAGCTCCATTGCCGACACTAAGAGTTTTTCTCTCTGGGTAGCCTCCATGAATCCCCGCTTTACTAAGCAGTCGACAACGCGTTTAATGCATGCTTTTGTATAACTATGTAGATCTAGTGGTTTATAGAGTTTCTTTAGGTAATCGTATTTACTGAGAATAGAGCTACTAATCCTAGGACTATGCCTTAGTAGTTTATCGTAGTCTACGCACTCACCGCACTCACGTGAGGCAATTAAAATAGCGTATTTTACAATGAGTCGAAAATCTGGTCTATGCTTCGAGTCCTTATAGTGCTCGGCAACACTCTTAATAATACTCTCAGCGACCCCACGAGTACATCGATCTCTAAAAACCCTGTAGTCTAAATAGTCAAGGTACCCAATAGCTCTCAATAGCCATTCATCGTGAACATCAAGTCTACTCTTAGCTACATCGGGTGATTGAGTATTCAAAATCCCACTCTAATCCTACCATTTAGTAATTAGAGGATAATGCTAATAAATCCAATAATTTTAACACTTAGAGTAATATACTGCTATGTTTGCTCCCCATAGATTTCTATATTATTCTATTACAAATGATTCCACAATCTTCGACACCCGTGAAGAATAAAAGAGAATTAAGGCGTCAAGTCGCAGTTGACCTTTCCTATTTTTAGCTCTCAACTCGTTGAGAATAATATTTAATTCGAGTAAACCAGTAACCGCGAGTTAAATCTCCTCATTCTCCCTACGTACTCCCAGGGTTTTCTTCTCGGGGCTCTATAGTCTCCAAGTCTTATCTCACAATTAATCTACTTTCACGCGTTGGTAATGGCTATTGTAAATAGTCACATTTTAAACCACTATATTACCTTTTAAGTTGAAGTATATTAATTGGGGATTGCGTTGGAAGCTGAAGCACGTAGAGTCTTTGTTGGTAGAATAAAGTATTCCTTCATAGCTAGAGTGGGGAGGATTAAAGGTGTGAGTAGTGGCAGTCAGGTTGAAGTTGAGAATAAAGATTGGTGATAAAGTAATTGATGCTATCGCACTACTAAATAGTGGGATAGGGCCCCAACACCACAACTCTTACTACCAATAGACACAGCTAAAGCCCTGAATATGTGGCCTCCGGAGGATGCACTCGAAGTAGTCCTAGAGACTGCCGGCAAACCCCACGAGCTTGGTTTTACTCGAGGAGAGCATTGGTTAAAGCTGTAACTGAGGATGCGGAGTCTAGAGAGGTATTAACAGACATTATTATCTCTCCAATAGCTGATGAACCATTAATAAGCGATATGCTAGCGGAAGAACTCGAAATAGCTGTTGAGTCCTTTGGAAGGGGTTTGTGGAGATTTAAGTGAGAGGGGAAATTGAGGATAAGCGAGAGGAAGTACTAGTTATTCCGTCATTCCTTTAAAAATACATTTATACTCTCTGGGTCTTGGATTAAACAATAGGCTGTTGCATAATTAATGATAAGTTTAAGTATCTGTGGTTACTTGTAAATGCTTGGCTTTCAGAGTAATGTTTAAATACCCCCATCTCATTGTAGTTTCTTGGATGATCCGCTCTGCGGTGACGTAGAGACTCAGATGGGAGCCCCGTGGCGTTGGGCTCGACAGGGGCCCATGGGGCGTGGGCGAGGCTGGTGAACCCACACCGAGGCCCAACCCCGCTAACAGAAATATAAGTATCCACAAACACCGTCAAGTACCGTTAGCGGGGAAACGCCCGGGAGACGTTACATTAATGAATGAGTATTTAGCAGTGGCATTCGGTATTTCCACGACTCCACCGTGGGGTATTCCGTCGGGACATATTATAGATGTAGCACCTGTTGGCGAGAAAACGCAGGATGTTGTTGCACAATTTAGTTTTCCGCTAAATGACTGGGGTAATTGGGCTAAAATAACGGAGTTTAGTATTGTTGAGCGAGGGCCGTTGAGGGCTGTTGTGAAAGCTATTGGTTATTGGAAGGATCTACGCGTGGAGTACACCTATATACTTGAGTCGGGTAAACCATATTTAGAGGTAGGAGTGAATGTTACTAACGTGGGTTTGGCAACATACTCTAATTTAGTAATGGGGCCTGCAATAACTTTTGAGCGAGGATGGACATTTGTACCTGGTTTTGGGACGGGTAGGCTTCCAACACAGCCTATTCTTGGAACGAGTATTATGGATGACTGGGTTGCAGGATACCACGAAGACTACGCCATAGGGCTCTATGCACCCAACTACACCCATATATCACTCCACACTTTCTTCGTGGATCCATTCTACAGGGTTACATTAAACCCAGGTGAGAGTAGGGTTTTCAAAGCATATATAGTGGTCTTGAATAAACCAGATACTTGTAGACTAGCAGAGATCATTTATGGGTTTAAGAATCTAAGCGTGGGATACGTCGAAGGTTTTGTATCGAATAACAAGGGCCAGAGGCTTGAAGGTGCTGGAGTAGTAGCCTACATAGGCGATAAACCATACTGTTGGAGTATAACAGAGGCTGGTGGAGCATATGGAATGCCTCTACCAGCACCTAATTCATATAATTTAACAGCCGTGGCTAAAGCCCATGGTCCAAGTAGTAGAGTAGGGGTTACTCTAGGCACTGGTGAAACAGTACATGCCGACTTCACTGATCTCACCGTGCCTGGTAAAATAACTGTAAATGTATTTAGAAATGACACTGGTAAACCAGTTGATGCACAGATAATAATTAGTGGAGGCTATGTACCACCCATTCAATACATGGCGGTTACTACAGCTTATACAGGCCTCTACGATGTAGGCCGCGCCGAGATCGAAATTGCCCCCGGTAGCTACAATATAACAGTGAATTACGGCATAGACTTCATTAGTTTACCAAAGACAATACCCATCTCGGTGGAGTCTGAGAAGACTGTGGGAGTTAATGTAACAGTGGATGTATTATTTAAGCTGGAGGAGTATGGCTGGTACTCAATCGACTTGCACCACCACTCTAATTACCTAGATGGAAAGACGCCACCAGACCTCCTAGTGGTGGCTCAATTAGCGGCAGCACTGGACTTTATATTTGTAAGCGACCACGACTATGTTGGAAACTGCCCTGTTATAAAAGAGTATTCTAGTTCTCGTGGAGTACCATTTATATGTGGAGTAGAGATCTTACCCGACTGGGCCCACTTCAATGTATACCCCGTCATATACCCGGATAAACTAGTATATCGAGGCACTCTCAAAGAGATCATTGAGGGGGCGAAGAAAGCCGGGGCACTAGTCATTAGAGCAAATCACCCATATATCGGGGGATTATTCATTGCACAAGAGTTAAACAATATACCGGGTGGTTACTACGAGGAGTGGGATGTAGCTGAGATAAATGGCCCTTGGGGCACCGATGACAACAAAACACTCACAAAGATGTTTACACTGTGGAGTAGTGGAGTCCGCAAATATCTAACGGCTGGAAGCGATGTACACGATGTATTAACCCAGACATATACTGGTAAACCAAGACTAGTTGCATATCTACCAAGCGGTCCAAGCACTGAGTCCTTGGCGGAAGCCGAGAAGTATGGACACTCATTCATATCCTATGGACCACTTGTATTTACTAATCCCCTACCTGGCTCAACAATGTTTGTAGAGAGATTGGACGGGGAATTAAAGATCTCTTTGAAATTGTTCTCGGTGAATGGACTCGATAGACTAGAGGTTTATGGTAAGTATGGCCGATTATTAAAGACTATTTCATTGAATAAATCACAGAGCTTAGAATTAGAGGTCGAGGTATTAGCGAGTGAAGCAACTAATGGGACTGAAAACGGCTTCATAGTGTTCATCGCCTACGATGCAAAGGGCAATAGAGCTATTGTAAACCCCATTTGGATCGATACATATGGTGTGCCGAGAGAACTTACCCACACGACAACAATAAAGGAGACTATGCCAGTAACTTACACAGAGACAATTACTAAAACATCAATAATCACTTCCACATACACAGAGACAACTACCGCGGTTCAGACAAGCGAAGTAGTGAAATACGACACTACAATAGCTCTCGCAATAGTAACACTAATAATAGGGCTCACAATAGGATTACTGGCAAAGAGGAAAAAGTAAAGAAATAGCTTTTTACTCCTCCACCCACCTTCACTGTTTAATCTGGGTCATTGCTGTTGGAAACCCCTCATCCTCGCTCTCTACTCAAAGCAACTTCTATTAGGTCTCCACAGCAAATCCACATCTCGAGGCATCCCCAGTAGGGGAGGCATCAACAACCCTTACAAACCTATATGAATCTTAAAACACCTGTGAAAGACAGGGGCTTTAAGACCTGAGAACACTAGTGGCCTTATAAACTCCGAGCACCTAGACACGATGAATGTGCAGAGTCTCCAGAAACACTAGTCTCAATAGCTTACATTATTCGAGTAACAATCAAACACGCCTTATCAACCCTATAGGTATTAATTAAAGAATAAATAGGCTCGTTAAATGAGTGTTTATTGAGTACACTATTTTAATGTGTTTTAAGTGCAGGTACGGTTGTTTACTCATCTTCTTATATTTTGAATTCTTGAGTCGATGTATGTGAAAAATCAAAGTCATATAGAATGTTTATTTAATGTGCAATTCCAGTAGTTTCTATGAAAACAATGGAGGTTTATGATTAGTTTACGGGGTATCAACGCTAAGGTCACTCTCTTCGAAGATTTATTAGTACTAGAAGATAGCTCTTGGTAGTGAATCCATGTATTGATTAAGATTACGAGGAGTAGATACAGAAGCTACTTATTTAGCACCTTGATGAATTATTGCCTTTATTTAATAAGCGAAGAAGAGAATACTTATGAACGGGTGCTTTGCTTGAGTCTTGCCGAGTTTAAGAAGAAGATTCTACATTTGCTAAGAGAAGATGAAGAGTTTAGAATGGCTGTAGCCGGCTTAATTGGACTTGATGCCATTTTAAGCGAGCTTAGGAAGCTGCGCGAGGACTTCAATAAATTTGTGGAGCTACAGGAGAAGAGGTGGGAGGAGGAAGTCAAAAAATGGGAAGAGCAGGCGAAAAGATGGGAGGAGAGTAATAAGAAATGGGAGGAGCAAGCCAAGCGGTGGGAGGAGAACAATAAGAGATGGGAAGAGAATAATAAGAGGTGGGAGGAAAACAATAGAAGGTGGGAGGAGGAGGCTAAGAGGTGGGAGGAGAATAATAAACGCTGGGAGGAGGCATACAAGAGATTTGAAGCCATCGAGAGGAAGCTATTAGAGCACGATAAGAGATTTGAGGCCATAGAGAAGACTCTATTAAATCACACTCTGGTATTAGAAGACCTTGTGAAGAGGGTTTCTAGACTTGAGCTCGAAGTTGGGGCTCTCTCAGAGATCACTCTAACGAGGTATGTCTGGGATGATTTAAGGGGTGAGTTTAAACTAAGAGGTGAAGAAGTCGTTGAGAGAGTGAGGAATGCGAGAGTGAATGGATACGAGGTAGATCTACTCGTTGAGACAAACAAGAACATCTACATTGTCGAGGTAAAAATTAAGCCGACGAGGAAACACGTAGATAGTCTCCTAAGGAAGTCCAAAGCTACAATGGAGAGGTATGGTAAACCAGTAGTCCCGATACTGGCTGGTACAATGATAGGAAACGATGTCGAGGAGTACGCGGAGAGCAAGGATGTCAAGGTATACAAGTACTAGTTGTCAATAGCTTTCCAACTAAAGGCTGGGTTATGAAAACAGTGATCTTGATTCATCCACCTTCACCGGTGCACCAATTACAGTGTGCTAATTGAATGAACGTATGTTTGGAGTGCTATAGTGTTCTTCGAAATTACTTAACATATATTCTCTAACTACTTGGGTATTCACGTAGTCTCTAGGTTTGCATGTAGTGAGGATTAATTAAGGTCGTGGAATAACATAGAATTAACTTCATATTGGTTTCTGTGGGTTTACGAGGCTTGAGAGGAGTCTGGCTATGTTTATGTCTTTCTGTGAGAGCTTTGAGTATACTAGTTCGTATACAAGCCTCCTAATCTCTGGTCTAACGTATGCTAGTGAGTCCACGTAGTCTAGTGGTATAGGGAAACCTGTATTACCAGTGATTTTAGATAGGGCAGACACTATTTTCCCAATGCTCCACTCAGGGGCCTCTGCTATCTCCGTCTTCACCGCTAACTCCACGGTGTTCAGCCTTGGCTTGTAGAAGACCACTTTAACCCTGCCAACATGCTCTCCATACGAGCTAATAACTCTCCTGATCCAGTCTATTCTAGAGCTAATCCTGGGGTCTGGCTCTAGACTTGAATACTCACTTGTGATCTTCTCCTCGATCTCCCTATATGTGCCGAGGACAAAGTACTCTCCACGCTTTAACATGATTGATGCTATAGCTCTGTCATTTAATCCAATGTCGAAGAGTCCATGTGTAAACCTAATGTCACCTGAGTAGCTCCTCTTTAATACGCCAACTATTGGAGTATTGACTTCGCTTGAAGCCACTAGTGCTCTCTCCGTTAACTCCCTCGCCTGCTTCATTACCTCTCGTGCTTCACTTGGAATCATTGCATAGTCTTCCTCACCATACCTTGTCAAGACCTCTCCATCAACTATGGCTATGTCGAAGTCCACCTCTCCCCTCCTCTTAGACTCTAATGCACCTAGGAGTGCTCTACGCTCCCACACCTTTGCCTTTACCCCTGCTAAGTCCCTGTCTCTGTGGTATTCGACGTATGCCCTGATCTTGGGCGGTGTATTGCATGTATCACCCATTACTATCTCAGCTACTTGTATGATCCATATGTATCCACCAGCGATCTCTATTGGTGGTACGGTAAATCCCGAGTCCACAGCGTAGACGCAGAGTCCTCCATTGTAGTCTCCAAAAGACTTAATTAACCCCTTTTCCCTCAGTGTCTTCTCTAAATCAATGACCTTCTCGATGTTCCTAGCATTATCTAGAATCTCCTCTACTACTTTATCCAGATACTCAGAGACAAGCTCGGGTGTAACCCCGGGAATCTCCTCAGCACTCAGACCTCCTTCACCTCGATTAACACCGGGTACTTCAACGGGTTACCGAGGCCTGCGAAGTAGAACTCTCTAGTAGCCAGGATGGCTATGTCGTCGTATTCAATACCACCGAGGTCGAGTACTCCCGATAGGTTTTCCAGGTCTCCAGGTGTTTGGAGTTTACTGAAGAAGAATGTGTTTATATTGTTCCTTATGTCCGTGCTGAAGTCTATTATTCTCTGACTTGCGAGTACTAGTCCAAGACCCCACTTTCTACCCTCTCTAGCCGTTCTCTCAATAAGCTCATTTGAGGGCCAGCAGCCTTGTTGACAAGCATAGTTATGGGCTTCATCAATCACGACTAGTGTGTTGACGAATTTTCTCTCTGCGTCTATGAATTCCCAGATCCTTGCGAGGATGGATGCGACAACATATCGACGCTCTTCTTGCCTCACATTACTCAAGTCAACTACCACTAGCTTCTCCTTCTCCGCTCTCCCCAGTATTTCTCTTGATGTAATTTTCTTTTTATTGAGAGACTCTATAAACTGCTTCTGTAGTGTTAGTAGAGCACTGAGTTTTTCTATTGTAGACTCTCTAGCATTAAACTTGTCGAGTAGTGCTGTATATATACTTGTGAAGCTCGATAAATCCCACTTAGTGGAGGCTGTTAAGTCTTCTAAGTCTGCATTCTTGAGTTTCTCGCTTATTTGAGCTATATTGATTTGAATATTCTTCACGTCTCCACCTAGAGCTATATATGTGTAGATTGCAAGGCTCAATGCATCCTCTGCAAGGTCTTTAACTGAGAGCTCTCGCTTCAAGTATGCGAATATGGAGTCTGGGTGTAATACTACTTCGTCTCCATTAACTACATTACTCTTAAAGAAGGATACGTAGTCTAATCCAGAGTGGTCAAAAACTATGGCCCTCCAATCAGTTTTACTCAATACCTCATTGACGAGTCCAACTACAAGTCTAGACTTCCCAGTCCCCGTAGCACCCACTACTCCGATGTGGTATTTAAGTGCATCCGGCTTCAATGGCACTTCTATACCGCTGAACTTGTGTTTTCCAAGGGTTAGTCCAGTCTCGAGTTTTAAGTTTACATCGCTCGGTGTCTCAATAAGGTACACCTCGCTTCTGGGTGTCGGAGGCTGCCTTGGGGGAGTTAATTGACCATCCGGCGTTAGAACTCCCAGTACTCTAATACTCGAGGTCTCAAATACCACCTCCTTACCGTGTCTCGCTAGTTCACGATTATCTATTACACTAGATCTCTGGTGTGGGATTAAGAGGGGATCGTTCATTCTAAGACTACGTATTACGCCAAAGTACTCCACATTCTTCTCGTGGTCCTTGATCAATACAAAGGAGTCCTCCTGAACAAGGTTTTCACAACCCTTATAAACTTGAATAGGAACATTGACCGGTGAGGATCCACTTACAACAACTCCAATAGGCTTCAAAGACCCCACCTCTCCATGTTTACCCACACCAGGTATTTATTCATTTCATATGCTTCCTCCTCGTCTTCTCTAATATCAATATTGATACTATGAATACCTCGCCGCGGTATTCACAGCCATTAATGTCCCAGCGATAACTCCATTAATAAACCGTGTACTCCACTCCTTGAGCTAACCCTCTTACCGATCTCTAGATGCATATATTTGAAGAAGTAAAAACACAGCTTCTTGCTTGAAACATAGGTAGTGCAGAAGAAATAAATTTATCATGCACACCACTATATAACTAGTGTGTTGTCCACAGGTATGGTGGTTTATTTGAGTAGACTCGTGTTCGTTGAGAGATCTCATGTTTTCTACGCGTTTGACCCGTATTTAAAGCCAGCTGCGATTGCTAAGCCTGGTGATCTTGTTTTCTTTGAAACACAGGATTGTTTCGGAGGTCAGATTAAGAGCGAAGAGGACACTATTGAGAAAGTAGATTTCTCTAGAGTAAATCCCGCTACAGGGCCTCTCTATGTTGAGGGTGCAGAGCCTGGTGACGCTCTGGTAGTGGATGTTCTATCCATCGAGGTCTCGGAGAAAGGTTTTGTGGTTACTGCACCCGGTGCTGGGGTACTTGGTGATAAAGTGAAAAAGTCTAAGACTAGAGTGTGTAGAGTCATTGGTGACTACGTTGAGTATGCAGGGTTGAAAATGCCGGCTTGGAGAATGATCGGTGTAATTGGTGTTGCAAGCGGCGAGAAGTCTCCAACTGGGACGCCTGGTAGACATGGTGGTAACCTAGACACGAAGTTTATAACGACTGGGGTTAGAGTATACTTACCGGTCTTCTACGAGGGTGGTTTACTAGGCATTGGTGATTTACACGCAGTTATGGGGCATGGTGAAGTCTGTGTTGCAGCGTGTGAAGTATCAGGATCTGTGCTAGTGCGTGTAAACGTTTTAAAGAATACTGGACCAGCATGGCCTATAGTGGAGTACGGGGATTCATTATACATTCTGGTGTCAAAAGAAACCATTAGTGACTACATATTAGAGGCCGCTGATATAGCCGTGAGCACTTTATCTAAGGTGCTTGGACTGGAGTGGATTGACTCCTACATGCTCACAAGTCTTGCAGTAGACGTTGGAATAAGCCAGCTAGTAAATACGAGAAAAACAGTCTGGGTGAAAATACCTAAGTACTTAGCACCCGTAGAAAAAGTACTCACGGCATTAGCAACACCATAGATGCAGTCCTCTATCAACGAGTAAACAAAATATTCTACGGCTAATTAAGAGTTCATTAAGGGTGGCAAATGGCAAATATTTTGAGCACGTTTTTTCAATATCGTCCAAAGCTCTAGTTATAGTATTATAGGTACAATGAATTAGTACCATTATTTGTTTTACAGGCATTTTAAGGGATTATATACTGCTACATCTCCCGAGAAGATACCAGAGAAATTAATAAAACTCTACAGTTACGTGAAAGAAACACAGGTTCGTAGGAACAGGACGGTGCATGCAGTTGCCAAGGGGCTAAATAGAAACCTCAGCTATGAATAGACCTAGAACCCGGAGAAGCAGTAGAAGAACGCTTAAATCAAAAACAAGCAATACCAACGGCGATGGTATATGTATAGAATACGTAGTGAGAAAAGGCCTCTACACGGGTTTGAACTCTCTAGGTAGAGTTTGAGGGGTTATTTACCTTGTTTTATCGTCTCTATGTGGTGATATATTAGTTCGGCTAGTTTGTTTATTAACTTCTCTGCTTTAACTCTATCCTCCTCGAATAACTCCTCGTTCATGAAGTCGTGGTAGTAGTTTGCGTGTAGGCGTTGCACAGCAGTTACTCCTTCACGTATCTCCTCGTATTGTGTTGCTAGTATTTTGAGGAATTCCATTATCTTCTTGTGGTCTGGTAGCTTTAATCCGTGAAGGAGGCCTAGTGCATAAGCTAGTGCATTAACTGTGCCCCAAATGAACTCGGATGCCTTAGCGAATTCTCTCCTTGAATAGTAGTATCTATAATTATCGTAGTATAGGTCTGCAAGCTTCTTTCTCTTGAGAGCTTCTTGTAGTGCTTCCTCGCTGATCATCTAGCAACCACATCCCGCTTTGAGTATATCTCTACTAACTTTTCTCCTATTTTAATACGCGTCAATTTAACTTTCAAGATGAAGTCTCCTGGTAGAACCCCATAGTCTCTGAGAGTAGACCAGGAGTCCTCCGCTATGAAGAGATTGTCATAGTTACCTATAACATTAGTGGAGAGAATGAACTTCAAGGATTTACCAACGAGCTCCTTGATTTTTACTTCCTCACCCACTAGTTCACCATATACCTTCCTCACATCCAATATCTCTCCTTCAACTTCATAAGTCTCCAATGTTTTTAAGTTATAGGGGTCAGAGAGATACTTCTTGGGTACTAGGAGGTAGACTTCAGACGTTAATCCACACATAAACGCACACAATGAAAACATAAAAAGCTACAAAACATGAAATACGTAAGGGCTCGGAAAGTAAACATTAAAGAGGTGCTTTAGTTGAGTTTAATAGATATTTTGATAAACCCTCCCTACCTTGTTTTTGCCATAGCAACCTTTTTTGCTTTTATATTAAGTCTAGTCCTTGCTGTGTATGTCTGTGAGGGATTCGAAGAATGTAGTGATGACATGGCAACATATTATTTCTTTATCTTTATGCTACTCGGGTTTTCGCTTCTTATTGTTGTTACGGCACCCTGGAGGTTCCCTGATATACCCTCTTATGTGCTCGTAATCCCTGTTTTTGTTTTTATTGTAAATATTATTATAGTTATCATACACGCAATATATGCCTTATATAAACGGGGAAAGAATATTGAGAGAGTTCTTATGCTAGGGGGTTTCTTCGTTTCTCTTTGTGTATGTGTTATAATAATGGGTTCGTATATTTTGAATCTCCCCGTGTCTCAAGCCAGTAATTTGCCTGTGACTAAGACTTATACAACTACTGAGACTGTTGCTTCTCTCGTAACAACCATCACCTTAACAACTACAGAAACCATGACACAACCTCCAATTACCTATACGATCACTAATATAGTCACCAAGACCGAGGTTGTTACTAGCCCTGTCCCGGGATCTACTTTAACTATTACTGTAAAGCCTTTGTTTTCAGAAGCCCTGATTGCCTTAGCAATAGCAGTAGCTATGGTAGTAACATCAATAGCAATAGGATTAAAACTTAGGAAGAAGTGATATTGGTTTGCATGTATTTACCTTTGGCTTACTTGTGTTGTAAAGATGTGCGTTTTGCTCTCGTCCTTCTGCATTTTGAGGTACTAGGTTTGCCAATTTTGATGCGCTGGTCGGGTTGTAATTGATTTATTTTTCGTTTGTAGGTGTTGGGTTTGTCATTACAATATTTATAGTGTTTTCTCTGTATTTATATGTGGTGTGAATGTGGTTAAACTTGTTAGAAAGGTTTTTGTTTTTTGGAGAATCGCTGGCTGTAGTATATGTGAGGTGGGGTGGTGCATCTGAATACAGCTACTCTAATTTATCTGGTTGGTGGTGCTGTTTCTGCAGCCATAATACTAGCGTGTTCTAAGCGTAGAGAAGGTCCTGGTCCTATGGAGGTTTGTTTAAAGGGTTTAGTCACAGAGGGTTTAGTTGCACTCTATGGCTGTAAAGATTTTAAGTTTAGCCCGAGTTTTCCGAAGGGCGTTGTTTCAGCTGGTTTTGAGGGTAGGTGGAGTTGCTGTAAATTGGGTTGTGGTGGGTGGGGTTGTGCATACCTATGCACAAACGGAAAAGAAAAAGTAGTGTTTAAGGTACCGAGGGGATTCGAAGAAATCATTGAAAAAGGCTGGTCTCCACCTACACCTCTTTCATCTCATTTAGTGAATATATTAATGAAGGTTAGAAGTGAGGCAGAAAATGTTAGTAAACTCAATCATCGAAACATAGTTAAGTTACTTGGCTACTCAAAAAATGAATCGCTTCCGCTACTCATTTACGAGTACGCTGACTACGGGACGTTGTACTGGCAGCTTTCTAAGGGTTGGAAACCAAGTCTAAGAGATATACTGGTAATCGGTGTACAGCTTGCTGATGCTTTGAGGTATATACACTCTAGGGGGCTTATCCACGGAGATATTAATCCGAGCAACATATTCATAAAGAGTGGAATTATCAAACTAGGGGACTTCTCATCAATAGTTAAAATACTCTCATCGGTATCTCGTAGCGAAATGCCTGGTAAACCAGGTTTTAGAGCACCAGAGCAAGTATATCCTGACATAATGAAGAAGGCTGAAGAGCTCGGTGTTGAGAATAGAATAGATGTATATCAACTAGCAAATACATTGCTTTTCTTGTTGACAGGAGAGTCTATAGACGGAAAGGATGCTGTAGACGAGAAACTTGTAAAAGAAAAACTCAATAAAGTACCGAACAAAGAATTGAGAAAAATACTAGCCGAAGCACTAGCATTCGACCCAGTAAAAAGACCATCATCGGAAGAACTTACAAAAACACTCTACACAACATGCAAGAAGATAACGTAAAACATAGCACACATCTAGGATACTTGTTTGCTAAATTAACAAATTCCGGTTAGCTGTTCTTTCCATCTGATGACGAAAACTCCATTGAATCTGATGAGATTTTAACTCCTATTGATTCAATCCAGTTCACCATCTTGTCCGCGGCATCTCTGTATTGTACAATGCTTGTCACAGAATAAAGATCGTAGAGATAATCTGCTAGGACTGCAACTCCTTCTACCGTATAGTAATTTCAATACCCTCCGTCATCATACTATCTAAAGAATTCGCCAGTTGCTGTATCCAGTTCCCTATATTGATAGCATAATTAAGATACCCAAGTTTTAGTGAGATTGTATAACTTTATGAATCGGGTTCCAGCGTCTCTTTGTGGATAACTATACACTCCAAATGTTGCCTGGTGGTATGGATTGTATTTTACATAGCATTGGTTTACCTGTAACTAGCACTTGATTCTTGTGTTAATGATCCAGCGAGTAGCATCTTCGGCATATTCAAGATATTTCTTATCCCTTGTTGTCTTATACATTTTTAGGAGGAACTTTGCTATTCCAGCAATTCTTTTATTGGTTGTGAGATGCCACACATTCTCCAAGTCATAGTGACGCCATGCTAAACTACCATCTCTAGCTTAAGCATTTATCATTATTCAGTTTGTAGCATCCCCTTGTGTAATCGAGAAATATGGCATTATTCTGGAGTACTGCATTGTAAAATATTCTACTATCCATTCTTGTAGTCCATTTATACCCACGATCATACTGCGCCCTAGAAAGAACGTAGTGGGTCAAACTATACACAACTGCAATAAACTCAGGGATTAATGTTTCATAGATTACTGTACTAAGCAAAGGAACAGTTTTCATCGAGTCTACATTCCTAGCCTCAAGAATTCCTATAGTCCCAAAAACTCCCATGCAATCTTTGATCACGTAACTAATTGATTCATTGACATATGTTGTGCATGCTAACTTCCTCCTTCCTGATATTGTCCAAAGGAGTTTTGAACCTGTTTTGCATTTGCTGAGTGCCCACCATGTTTGTAGTGCAGTTTAACAATAACATGAAAGCAAATATAATTATGAGTCCTCTTAAATGAAAGTGCAGCATAAACTTGCACCATATTATTAGGAAAATCAAAAGTATATAAATGTTATTTCATCTACTCAACTACTCTTAGGAGGTGCTTGCGTAAAGCCCTTAGTACTGCAAACCATAACAAAGCAAGTACAAGCAATGCAATAACAAAGAGACTAACAAAAACCGCTTTACCAGTACCCCTACCACCAACAATACCTATAGCCACGCCACTCTCCACAAACCCTATATCGATGCCAGTAGCATTTATATCTTTATAGAATTAACGCATAGAAGCAGTTCTAGTAGTTGCATCTGTAATGAGGTTCTGTGTTTAAGCATTTATGCATTCTAATTCAATTCTAAAGCTTTGTCCCCTTAGAAACTACCAATTTTATCATAGCCTTATATACTATAAATGCTGTGTTTATGTTCAAAATGAAAATCTCTACATGAACTATACTTATGTTATTTTCTATAGTAGATTGTTCAAGAAAGTATATAAGGGTAGTATAGCAATGGATGCTATAGGGTGAATTTTAGTGAATGAACAATTTCCGTTCAAGGAATCGCTATTGTTAATTCTATTAGTTTTAGTAATAATATTATCGTTCAATTGGTTTATATATACATTAAATGCACAGCAGTCTTCAAAAGGATTATCAGTACTATGGGTGAAATATGGCCGTAGTGGAAAGGCTTACGCTACATGTGTTATTGGTTCAATACTCTACGTAGTAGGGTTCTCTGAGAGTGCAGGAGTTATTGAGGCCAGGGACATAAAATACTGGGGATATAATAGATAGCTGGATTTATACGTATGGAAGCAAAACAGAGCTGTATGATTGTATTGTTCTAGGTAATTACCTATTCGTTATAGGTTATGATAATGCTCCAGGAAACTGGGAATGGCTTATACTGAAGTTCACCCCGGACCTAAATATGGTGGCGAAGAGACAACATAATCCATCTGGGAATAACGATTATGCCACTGCTATTGCCACTGATGGAAAATACTTGTATGTGGGAGGTGAAGACTCATCTAAAGCTAGTTGGCTAGACCTCTTTACGAATTCTCAATGGCTTCTGGCAAAGATAGATCCCACTGATCTATCTATACTTAAGACCTTTACATATAACCCTAGTGGAGGCTCGGATAAAATATATTCTGTCGGAATAAATCCCACTGATGGCACAATTTGGATTGTAGGCTCTGTAGACGAATCAAACATAGATATTTTTAGAAGTGGTTGTATCGGACTTTTAGATCAAAGTCTAACTCTCATTGGTACGAAAAGTATTGGTGCCTTACCTAATCCACAAATAGTTTTTGATGAGTCGAGTTATGCTTATGTAACTAGCCCACCAAGTGGTGTATATGGCGGTGGATTAGTGAAGGTTTCACCTGATTTAAGAATAGTTAAAACTAATGGAGATGTTAAGGCAGATAAAATAGCATATGGTGAAGGATACCTATATCTTGCAGTAAGTGCCTATAAAATGGTGTATATAGGCATGTAGTGTTAAGGGCTACAAAAGATCTAAATGTAGTGGAGGAACTTACTTTAAGTATGTTAATCAACGCTGATTCCATCTTTTATCCCTATGGAAAAATGTCTATAACTGGCTCTAGATTATTTGTAGCAGGATATGACTATGCTACTGGAGATAGCAGATGGGTAATATATTCTATAAGTGCTGGTCCTTTACTTAGCAAAGTAACTCTCAAGATCATTAATACCCCAGGAATGAATCTCCCTGCAGGTGGTGGCACTTTCACAATAGTATTCTATGACGCTAAGTGGAATTATGTTAATTCAACTAGTGTACAATATCTGGAAGGTGAAGCTTCTGTGAATTTAGATGTATTGTTACTCTACGGTGAGTATAATGTTGAGGTGCACCACAAGCCAAGTTATGCCAAGATCAGTGATAGTGAGTTGTGGGGTCAGTATCACATTGTAGTAGATAAATCACAAGTTTCTGCTGAGCTACAAAGATTCTTCTCTATTATTAAACAGTTCGATTACACTATTCAAGAGAATAAGATGACCATAAACGTTATCTTATTCTATCCAGGCTTAACTACTCCTCCATGGGATTCCCAGCAGTATCTTATCAGCGTACTACTTGATGATGATTTAAAACCACCTTATATTAGTATAGCCAACTCTTCTACGAAGACTCTAAAAAGTGGGGAAACATATAGCTACTCTACACAAATCACTAACACACCTCCAGGAACATACTACCTATTAACAATATCTTACTGGCACAACCCATGGACAAATAAAGACGTAATTACAGATACAAAATACCAGATAATTAATATACAACCATTAACCACTACCACTACTGCAACACCAAGTCCTGTACCGACAATTACCGTAACTGTAACAAGCACCATAACTTTAACAGTTGTTTCTCCAATAACTATAACAAGACCCTATACAGCTACTGTAACTGCAATTCAAACCCAAACCTTAACGACTACAGAAACTATTGTAAAACCATATACAACAATAATTCCAACCACAATTACAATAACTACCACCTCCACTACAAGTACTACAAGTATCGTGACCACATCATATGAGATCACCAGAACATCATTATCGGACTACACATTTACTATTGGTGTGGGCGCAATTTCCGCCGTGCTCATTATAATGCTAATAGCGCTACTACTAAGAAAGAGTAAATAACACATCGTGTAGCAGTTTTTTGTTCAAAAACCTCATCTAGTATTTCTAACACTCTGTTAAAAATCGTGATTCAAAGGAATAAGTGACGAGGTTTATTCAAAGGCATTTCATGGTGGTACAGTTATTTTCCTGAAGTTCAGGTATTATCTCAAGTATTCCCTAATTCTCTGAGCTTGCCCTATACAGGTCTAGACATTCTCTCGACTTCTTTGTTCGAATATTCTCTGAGATTTTTAACAGGATTCTTGATTAAAATCGTGATAGTCTCTATTTTAGATGATTCTCAAAAAAGATATAAGTTTTGAGTGCTTCTTTTAATGCGTAATTGATGGTGTTGATGCGTGGAGAATTTCTCAAACAAGCTATGCCTAGCTAAACATTCTAAACAAATTCTAAAAACTTTGCTCATATTATCTATAATAGCTATGTATTTCCTTTACACATTTTTCTATGCGAACACTACTTTGCTTCAAGCCCAGGCATCTCCTAAGGTGCTCTGGGTTAGTAGAGTCCCCGATAACGGTACTGTATGGTTTATTAGCTATGCATTAATCGAGAATGAACTAGTGCTTTACACGATTTCTTCTGGTGGAATAATAACTTTCCTAAGGTTAAGTAATGGGGAAATTCTACGGTACGTCAAGTTGAAGGCCACTCCTATTTTTGCTTTACCAATTCCATATCTACACGATGGCACTTCTCTTTTGACTACAGATATTGTAGTGGGGGTTGCAAGCTCTCTACTTAGGATAAGCTCAGTTAATGGGCTCACCATGTGGGTAGTTAACCTTTCTTCACAAGTTGTAAGCGGTTCAATTGTTGACGATGTTGATGACGATCGTATTTGGGATATTGTGGCTGGGGATTCACAAGGCAATGTATATCTTGTTAGTGGCAACAGTGGGAAAATAATGTGGTCTAGGAAGACGGGTTCTACCCCTATCATAGGGGTAGATAATTTCTATGCATACTCGGGTTCAAGTTCTTCAAATTTTGTTGTCACAGCATTTAATCCCGATGGAACTTTGA
>JAJHRV010000070.1 GCA_020833525.1 Thermosphaera sp. | reverse complement strand
ACCAGCGAATAAATGGAGTATTAGTAGTGATAATACATGTATGATGGGCCCGTGCTCCAATAAAGGAGTAATAAGACCTCCCATAGTAAGATAGAGTGAGTCGAGTGCGAACACCAAGGGGTTTACTTCAAAAAACATCTTCCCCAGTATAGAAGTTGATAATGCATAGCCAAAGCCCCACGCTAAAACCAAGAGTATGGAGCTTGTTATTGACTGGAGTGGAAACAAGGGGAAAATAGTGAGCATTGAGAGGCCTAGTACTATTACTAATACAACCTCGTAGAGTACTTCAACAACCCTCATGTACTCAGAGATCTTTGCTTTCAACGACTCAAACTCTGATCTAAGCTCACTAGATACAAGTGTCTTTGTATCACCCGTAGTTAGTAAGACACTACTATATTCCTTTAGAAAACTCGATAGCTTCGATTTACCCACGAGGTTTCCAAGAGTGTGGAGTGCAAGCCTGGGGTCACCGAGTGATGCTTCAAGTGCAATATAGGTTTTTGAGAGCTCGCGGTAACAGGGGTTTACATCTACTTCTCCACTGTAGATAGCCCTGAATAAGTCATATACCTTCAACCCAGTGATCTCTAGTCCATTGAGGTATGTGAGGAAGTCTATGTAGTAGTCGTCGAGACACTTCAAAAAACCAGTCCTCTCAACCAGTCACTCTAGCCTCCTTCTCTTTAAGCTCCTCTAACTCCAACCCCTTAGAGTAGAATCGAGAGAGCTCCTCTACGAGGTTCTCTATTTCGAAAACCCCTTTCTCAGTGATTTTCTCGAGGAATAATGCCCTCCTCTCGATCTCCGCTTGTAGATCAACACCTCTATAACCCCGCTTCAACCTCACACTACTCTTAGCGATTTCCACGGGGTCGACCCCGGAGTCGGGGTTTTTGAGAATATACACTGGCTCCGCTTCCTCATCTACCTCTGCTAGTGCTAAAACCCCCCTCTTCCCCTTTGGATCAACACCCACAACTACAATGCTCCATATGTTGTTTAGTAGATTCTTCGGGATTGATATCGGGGGAGCCATTAGTCTCTTAATAACTGATTCAGGGGTGTCAGCGTGTATTGTGTTTAATACACCGTGTCCAAGCCTTGAAGCCTGAACTAGTAGTCTCGCCTCAACACCCCTCACCTCGCCTATAACAATGTAGTCTGGCCTCCTCCTCAAAGCGAATTTCAATAGTGTATAGGAGTCTATTTGAGACTCGCGTGTAAAAACCTCTGTCTTCTCAATTAACTGCTCCCATATACCAGTAGACCCGGATAACTCTGGAGTATCCTCAATTGCGACAACCTTCCTCCCAGGTGGGATTAGTGTTAATAGTGCTTGGAGAAGAGTTGTTTTACCAGATCCTACGTGTCCTGCGATAATAACCCAGCCCCTCTCCTCGAGTAGTAGCCAGAGGTATGCGGCAATAAACTTGTCTAATGTACCCTCCTCGATTAGCCTTGTAATAGTCCAGGTTGAAGCACTCTTTTTACGTATAACGAGGCTACTCCCAATGGTTGAAACAGTGTCCCCGTAGACTAGGCTTACTCTCAAGTAGCCTCCATAAGCCCCCTCGGATAGTGGGTAAGCCTGCGATATGTGTTTACCAATCCTCCTCGAGATCGAGACAACTACCCTATCAACTAGGGAGGGCTCTAGTACAATGTTTGTCTTCAACCACCCACTCCAAGACAACTTATTATTTACAACGAATACTCTACCAACATCCCTAGATACGTATACGTCCTCTATGTAGGGGTCTAGTATTAAAGGTGCAATTGGGCCTAAACCACTCACAATCTTGAAGTATAGGTAGTCCTCTAGACTACTTAGATTCCAAGATACAATACCCCGGGGGTTAGCAACCAACTCCCCATGTAAAACCCTCTCTAAAACCCTATCTACTACGTGGTCTATGCCCTCTAAACTTACTTCAGGCTCCTCTACAACATATAATACATCACAACCCCTAGTACCAATCTTAACACGCACTCCACCACGTAGTTCGTAAGCGTATAGAACCTCCTCTAATTCAACGTGTTCCAGCCTATACTGCTCTACATAGGGCTTTACAAACTCCTTGATAATATTCTTCAAGGTCGACTTACTACGGTCACTAAGTAAGCGAGATCCCTTAGAGAAGATGGGAATATGTGAAAAAATGGATTGAATTTGGGGTATTAAACGAGGCATCCCCAGCACCAGTGGCTACAATATCCTCACTTCAAAGGGCTCTGTATGGGCTGTGCCATTGTTGTATTTAACGATGACGTATAGTGGTTGAAACCCCGCACCAAGGAGAATAGATATCGTCTTTACTTCACCCGGTTTCACAGGGGTTGCGTTTATTGCTGGATTTGCAGTGGTACCATTCGAATATATTACCTCTACCCCAGTTACATTAACTACATTACTCCCAATGTTCTCCACTGTTACTCTCAGTGAACCGGTTGAGCTTATGTAATATGCTTCATGTATTATGATCCTGCTACTGCCCGCGTTAGCTAGGTATTTCGTTGCGAAAGTATATAGTAGTACACCACCAGCTATAGTCATTGCTAGTAAGAGTGCTGTAGCCACTATACTAGATATCCCCTTCACGCATCTCACCCGTTTTAATGAGTAGGGGTTTAATAGCGGCTTAGTTGATAATTTTAAAAAGCTCTACCGGGTGGACTTGGCCGATACTAATCCCTAGGTCTTTTAACGAGTTGATTAAGTAGTGAATATATAGCGGTGTGCTTATGTCGCAGTATGATGAAGTATATAGAGCTGTAAGCCCAGCCGAGTTCTTCTACAAGTATAGGGAGATAGCTGGTTTTGCAAACCCAGTTAGAGCAGTGTATCAAACTATACGTGAGCTAGTTGAGAACGCTCTAGACGCTACAGACGTCCATGGTATACCACCCGATGTAAAGGTGACGATTAAGAAAGCTGATGAAACACAGGAGTTCTACCAGATCACTGTTGAAGACAATGGTATAGGAATACCCCCGAACATTGTTCCAAACGCGTTTGGAAAGGTTTTATTTAGTAGTAAGTACGTGATGAGGCAGTCTAGGGGTATGTATGGACTAGGAGTGAAGATGGTTGTACTCTATGCTCAAATGACTACTGGTAGACCAGTAGAGGTAATTACGAGTAAGCCAAACCTTAAGAGAATATACTACTTCAAGTTGAGGATAGATGTAAATAGAAATGAACCAGTAATCCTAGAAGCGGGGAGTTGGAGGAAGACTAGGGATTGGCATGGAACAATAGTATCTGTGACCATCGAGGGTGATTGGAATAGAGCGAAGAGCAGAGTCCTCGAGTACATAAATAGAACAGCAATAGTACTCCCATACGCCAACATAGCTCTACTAACCCCTGAAAACGAGATTATATACTACCCGAGAGTAGTGAATACAATGCCGAGGCCTCCAGTGGAGACAAAGCCGCATCCACAGGGATTAGACTTAGAATTCCTCAGTAGCCTCGTTAAAAACACAGGCTTTGATACACTCGAGAAGTTGTTAATTGATAGCTTTCAGGGTATAGGTGAGGCTACAGCTAGGCAGATTGTTCAAAAAGCCGGCTTAGACCCCGATAGGAAACCGGATTCTTTAACTAATGAAGAACTACTAGCACTAGTAAACGCGATCAAGTCCTATGATAAATACAAACCCCCATCCCCCAAATCCCTTTCACCACTAGGCGAGGAGATAATCATAGCTGGCTTAAAACGCGCCTTTGAGCCTGAATTCGTAACAGCTGTATCTAGGAGGCCTAGTGCATACAGTGGTCACCCATTCATTGTAGAAGTGGGGCTAGCGTATGGGGGTAAAACACCAATTGGGGAGGATAAGCCTGTTGTATTGAGGTATGCTAATAAAATACCACTACTATACGATGAGGCAACAGACATGATTGTAGAAGTCGTTAAAGACGAGATTAGTTGGGATAACTACATGGTTTCACTTCCAGCTCCAATACTTGTCCTAGTCCACGTGTGTAGCACTAAAGTACCATTCAAGGGTGTTGGTAAAGAGAGTATTGCAGATATACCTGAGCTACGTAGAGAGGTGAAGCTCGGCATAATGGAGGCTGCTAGAGGGCTTAAACAATACCTATCAAAGAAGATTAGAGAGGAGGAGGCGAAGAAGAGGGCTGAGAACATTGCGAAGTACATACCAGAGGTTGCGAGAAGCCTCTCAATAATACTCGCCGATGAAGACTCATTTAATGCACTTAGAAGCGAGGTGATCAGAAAACTAACTACGGTTGTCGCCAAGAAGACTGGCGTATCACTAGACTTAATCCAGGGTATTGTGAAGTCTGTTGAGGCAGAGGCTGGGGTGTAGTGGGGTGATGTCAAAGATCGATCTTGAGGCTAGGAGCAGGGCCCTCGATATTGTCGAGTACTCTATGAAGGAGCTAATAGAGCAGATTGAGAGAGGAGAGAAGCCAACACTAATAATGCCGAAGAGAACGCTGTCGAACACAATATATGATTTAAAACACAAAATGCTCCTCCTAGGCCCCGAGCTACAGAAGAGGTCTTTCACAGATGTCAATGAAGCTAAGAAATTCATGCAGACTCTTCTAATGGCCTCGATAATATATGAGGCACTTAGAAACAATGAATACCCAACAATCCGTGACTTATACTATAGGGGTAAGCACTCTATTGTATATAGATCTATTGATGGGAAGAGAGTGTCCGAGAATACGTGGGATGAACAGAGGGAATCCGATAGTGTTATAAGAGACTTAGAGGTACTACTCTCCGTTCTACGAGAAGACTTATTGATACTTAGTAAGGAGAAGGGGAAGGTTGTTGGAAACCTAGTTATTAGGAGTGGAGATGACACTATAGATTTAAGTAAAATGGGTCATGGAGCATACTCTATAGAGCCTACTCCAGACTTAATAGAGTTCATAGATGTAGATGCAGAGTACATACTAGTAGTGGAGAAGGATGCTGTATTCCAGCAACTCCACAGATATGGATTCTGGAGGAAGTATAAAGCAATACTAGTAACTAGTGCTGGTCAACCAGATAGAGCTACAAGGAGGTTTGTGAGGAGACTTAGTGATGAGTTAAAACTACCAGTCTACATACTCGCAGATAGTGATCCCTATGGATTCTACATATACAGCGTCTTCAAGGCGGGGAGTATTACGTTGTCATATGAAAGCGAGAGACTTGCAACTCCATCAGCTAAGTTTATTGGAGTAATGATGACGGATATCTTTGGAGACTCTGTATTCAAGAAGATCATTAGAGAGAGGGAAGCTAGGAAGACACTAGAGGAGGTGGCTACTGGGATCGAGGACTTGAAGCCAAAGGCGCCTTATCTGAGTGAATCAGAGAGATCAAACTTCATAATTAGAGCTAAAACAAAAGACCTAGAGAGAGCAGTAGAGCTCGTTGGCTACAAAGTAGCAGATGTATGCATGGAGGATAAAGATGCTAAAAGCAAAATCAAGAGAAAAGAGGGTTTAACGGGTTATCCATGGTTTGCCACACCCCACTGGGTCCGAGAACTCTGCATATTCTTCAACACTCTGAGTAAACTAGAGATCGAGGCGATGGCTAGCAAGGGGTTGAAGTTCCTAGCGGATAAGTACATACCCGAGAAGATTAGTAGTGGAGACTGGATTGACTAAATCCACGTCAGTTGAGACAGGTGTTTTCATCCCCTTAAAGTCAAACCCGTGGATTCATCATCCCGTAGAGTTATCTAATTAGACAACTTAATTACTATTCTCCATGTTCTTCGTCCTCTCTATACTCCAATATATCGTGGAATGTATTTTTACCGCAGTTCTCGCAGTAGTGGTATAACTGCTTATACTCCTTCTTCAGTGGAAAGCTAACAAGCAGACTCCACTCTCTACCACACTCTCTACACTTCAATACCCAATAGCCCATCTAATCATTCACCACTACTTTCCTCTACGCGTCCTCCTCTATGAGTAGTAATTATGTTTTTCTCTATTAAAAGCCTCAGTGCATTCTTAACCGCTCTTCTAACTAACCTCCTCTTATTTAGATCGCTGAATATATTCACCGCGGTTTTCCTAATACTATTAGTCCGCGTGAGGTCGAGAAGTATCTTCTTATCCAGCTCTGTTAAATCACTAGTTAGATATCTAAGGGCGATTCGTGCAATGTCTGCAGGGCTTAAGCCGC
>JAJHRV010000069.1 GCA_020833525.1 Thermosphaera sp. | reverse complement strand
ACAGTGCACTTACAAATAACACCGTGAAGTAGTAGACTATTATCGACAACGACCACGCAAACCTCGACAACTCGAGGTGGTTTATGAATAGTGATGAAGCATAGACTCCAATACCGTAAAATAATCCAACCATGAACCTAAAAAACACTATTTTATCCTCAATACTCGCTCCCTCCAAGGATTTCCTCAGTCTCTCAAGCATGGTGTGTAAGCACCTGTTTTGGGATAATAGGGTTACTGGGTGATATTAATGTTGATGTAGGAATTTAATGGTGTGTCTTCAATTGATCAAGAGGACTATGGACATATTGGATGTGTATGCGTGGGTCAGAATCCATAGGAGTGATTTAGCTAATTGCTTCGTCGACAATGCTTATAGGTCGAAGTACTATTGGCTCTTAAAACTAAGGTGTGGTGGTGATTCAAGGTTCCTGAAGATCGAGCCTGGTGTGAGGATCCACATATCAAGCACCGAGCCGTCCACCAAGACTATTGATAACTACACAAGGTTTCTTAGAGCCCATGTAAGAGACACGAGGATTAATAAAGTAGATATGCCCTGGTGGGAGAGGATAGTGGTCTTAAATACTGGTAGGGGTGGTAGAGAGTACGTACACTATGTTGAATTAGTTCCAAGGGGTTTATGGGTTATTACAAGCCCTGATGGAAAAATACTCTACGCATCTAAATTCGAGGAATTCAAAGACAGAGTTATTAAACCCGGGGTTCAATACAAGCCACCACCCCAGAAGGGTGTAAACCCACTTGACAAAACTACTTTGATCGAGTCTATTAAGAAGGGCAGGGATTTAGTGAGAGGCATTGTCTATGAGTGGGGTTTGCCTGGGTATATTGCAGAAGAGCTTTTACATAGAGCTGGGCTTTATGGATTGAAGAATGCTAAGCCAAGTGACGTAGGAGTGGTGGATTTAGATAAACTAGTGAATGAATACATAGGGCTCCTCAGAGAAGTTGAGTCGGGCTATGGATACCTAGTGCTCGGCGAGGGTGTCCCAGAGTTATTTACTCCATACAAACCTATTTTATTCACAGAAGTGTTTACTCGAGAGATCAGGGCTTTCAGAGTTTTCGACGAGGCTATAGAAGCCTTCTACGCTGGTCTAGAGGCTTCTATCGAGGCTGAGGAGAGGAGGAAAATACTTGAAGAAGAGGTTAATGCGTGGAGGAAGAGAGTTGAGGAGCAGGAAAGGGTGATTAGAGAGTATGAAGTGGAGTTAGAGAGGATTAATAGAGTGCTCGAGGCTATTTATGGAAACTACCATTTGCTTAGTAGAATCATTGACTGTGTATTAGAGGTTAGGAGGTCTAAGGGGTGGGATTGCTTAGGAGAGTGCGGGGTTTCAGGCTATGATAAGGGAAAAGGAGTAGTGTTTATTGACGTTGCGGGTGAGAGACTCGCCTTCAACGTGAGGGAGCCTCTTGATAAGCAAGTGATTGAGTTAGAGAGGGTGAAGGGTGAGATCTCTAGGAAAATAGAGAGAGCGAAAAAGATTATGGAGGAGCTCGCTGCTAAAGTGGCTTCTGCCGAGAAGGAAGCGAAAAGAATGATATACGCAAAGCCTGCTCCAAGGTATTGGTATGAGAAATATAGGTGGAGTATTACTAGGAATGGATTCCTCGTTGTAGCCGGTCGTGATGCATCACAAAATGAAGTCCTCGTGAAGAAGTACCTGGGTGGGGAAGACATATTTCTACATGCGGATATTTATGGAGCACCCGCGACAATACTATTCAGGCATGGGAGAGAGCCTAGCTTAGTGGACATTGAAGATGCAGCTTGTATAGCAGCATCATACTCTAGAGCCTGGAAAGCCGGTTTTAGCTACATCGATGTCTTCTGGGTGAAGGGTTTCCAGGTATCGAAGTCTCCTCCCTCTGGTGAGTACTTAGCGAGGGGTGCATTCATGATCTACGGTGAGAGGTCATATGTTAAAACGAGGCTCGTATTGGGAATAGGATTGAGGTTATTTTGCGACACGATATATGGAGACTACGTTAAAGTCTTCGCAGGCTCCCCCGAGGTAGTTAAGTCAACGTCTCTCTCATATGTAATACTCACACCGGGTGATAGTAGTCCAGGGGGGTTATCGAGTACTGTGAGGAGGATCTTAGTTGAAAAAGCCATGGAGAAAACAGGGGTTGAGTATAGCGTTACCAGTGAACAAATACTGGAGTTAATGCCGGGGGACTCTAGAATCATCGAGTACGGTGTTGGCTCTGGAGGCGTTGAATGCGCAGGTATATAGTATAAAAACTTTGATTCACTTATACAAATATCTTGATACCAGTATTTGGGGTGCTCTAATTGGAGACTCAGCGGAATATAGAGATAGAGCTTCTTAGAATGCATAGTGTTAGAGAAATGCAGGTTGAGCTTGTTGAGAGGAAGGGTTTAGGGCACCCTGATTACATTGCGGACTCTGCGAGTGAGGCTGCCTCACGTGCTCTTTGTAGATACTATTTAAAGGAATTCGGTACAATACTACACCACAATTTAGACAAGACACTAGTTGTTGGTGGACAAGCCAATCCGCGTTTCGGTGGTGGCGAGGTATTAGAGCCCATATACATCCTAGTTGCTGGTAGAGCTACTACGGAGGTTAGATTAAGGGATGGAGTGCACTATATTCCATTCGGCAAACTAGTAGTGGAGTCTGTTAGAGAGTGGATTAGATCCAACTTTAGGTACTTAGACCCCGATTCACATGTAATAGTTAACTACATGATAAGGAAGGGTAGTGCAGACTTAGTGACGGTATTTGAAGCCGGTAAGCAAAGCATACCATTAGCGAATGATACAAGTATTGGTGTTGGATTTGCACCACTATCAATACTTGAACAACTAGTCCTAGGAACTGAGAGGTTGCTGAACAATAGGGAGTTTAAGAAGAAGTATCCAGCTGTTGGCGAAGACGTTAAAGTAATGGGGTTGAGAAGGGGGAGTAAAATAGTCTTAACTATTGCTTCAGCGATAATCGACCGTGAAGTTAGTAATAAATACGAGTACTTGAAGGTAAAGGAGGACATAGCGAGTGAGGTATCCAACTTAGTGCATAAAATAGCGCCTGACTACACAGTAGAAGTCTACGTTAACACGGCTGACATCCCTGAAAGAGATAGCTTCTATATAACTGTCACTGGTACCTCAGCGGAGCATGGAGACGATGGGCAAACTGGGAGGGGCAATAGGGCTAATGGATTGATTACTCCCATGAGGCCTATTAGTATGGAGGCAACTGCCGGTAAAAACCCGGTTAACCACGTTGGAAAGATCTATAATGTCCTCGCCAAGTTGATAGCTGAGAGGGTTTACGCGGAGCATAGTGATGTATTTAGCGATGTCTACGTAGAGATCCTTAGCCAAATTGGGAAGCCGATTGATAGACCATTAATTGCGAGCGTTAAGCTTATTCCACGGGATGCATCCATTAGTGATATCCCTGCGCATCTAAAGAATGATGTAAGGGGGATAGTAGACGAGTACTTATTTAACATAAAGAGGATTACGGAGCTCGTAGTTAACAACCAAGTGGATTTATTCTAGCTTGTTTTTCTCCTCGACTCCTGGTATTCCTTGATCATTTTAATAATCCTATCCCTCCTCTCCTTCGACTCTAATTCATCAATTAACCCCCATTGCTTCTTGATCTCACCTATAATAGTGGACTTAACTAGCACATAGTCCCCTAATTCAAGGACTGGTTGTTCAATTACAATGGGGACTCTAAGGCCCCGCCAGTTTAGGTTTTCACTACCGGCCGTTGTGACTATCCCTGTTTTCCACGCTTTGGCGTAGGAAATAGCTTGTTCTAAGTGCAATGGATTATCGAGAAATACAGGTTGACCACTGCACGACTCCATACTTGATGATTTACAAATTAGAATGTACTCTCCCTTGCCCATCTCCACGAGTATCCTCTCGAGGAGCATTATTCTATCCCTGAAGAACTCTGCAATGCGTGTCTTTTCATCGAGGCTTTTCCTAAGTAATTCTATTTCGAGTTTTAAATGAGCGATTCTTCTCTCGTATTCCTCAATGGTGATGGGCTTTTTCTTCAGGTAGTTTAGCTCTAACTCCAAGTTCTTTATTTGCTCCTCCCTATGTTCTAGTTCTCTCTCGAGTCTTCTAATAACCTGCTCGAGCTCACGGATTTTCAACTGTAACCTCTGAGTTTCCTCACTACTAGATTTCACGGGTTTCTCCCGGTGCTCCAGCCTAGCCTCCTCGCCTCTACTAAGAGTCTTCATGAATAATTCTTCTAAGACGTCGCTTAGAGCTCTTCCACGGATAACTTGGCTAATAACTTCATCTCTACTAATGCCCACTATACCCCTGATCTTGGAGTCCACTTCGTCTATTATGGGTTTAATATGTCCATACGCCTTTATCGCCGCTGCAAGGGCGTCTCTTGCATGAGCATCTTCCACATCAATACTAAACTTTTCAAGGTACTTAGCTACAATTTCTTGTTTTTCATCGACTGAGATGTCTTCTTCAGGTGTGTATAGTATTGCATCTAGGAGTGAAGCTATTTTCTTAACGTACTCTGGGGGTTTTTCCACGTCGACTGCGACTATTATTGGTTTACCATGGGATAGAATGGAATCTATAATGAGCTCTCTGTCTGGTGTTTTATAGCTTTTAACCATGAGCGGCTGTCCATTGAGATCAAGAATAGCAATACCCACACTAACGCCTGGGTCTAACCCCAATATAATGGCTTTCTTCGGCTCTATTGGGGGTTTCCCTGGGAGAGCTGGCTCTATTTTGACCTTAACGTTTTTATGTTGGATAGATGGGACTATTTCCCGTACTTTCTCCATTGGCGCGTAGATGATGAAGAAGCCTCTCTCTAAGCCCCCTTCGCTTTCTTTCACCACGAGGTCGTAGTCTAGTTTGTTCTCGTCGAGGATCTCCTTGATTTCCTTTACAACCTGTAGAACGGATGCTCTAATACCCCTCTTGAATCTATCACTACTAGCACCACCCTGGTGCGGGGTTCTACCCTTTGAAACAACCACGTATACTCTGTCAACGTGTAGCTTAATCTCTCTACCAAACCCCTTCTCGGCTAGGATCGCATTGAGAAACGCTGTAGACTCTGGATCCGTGGCCTTTGGCAACCCATGTTCCTTCGCTAAAACCTCTGTGCTTTTATATCCCTCGGGAGTCCATGTTACTTCTACTATCTTACACCATGGTGGAATAAGCTTCGATAGCTTAACTAGTCCGCGAACACTACCTGTGAGTTCATATAGATTATCGACTGCTAAAACATCTACATGGTATTCTATAATGAGCCTAATCAATCGGTATAGCGGGACATCATCATACTTAGCTACGACTTCACTGTCTCTAATAACAACTGCGGAGTACCTAGGAGTCCTCCTCGACCTTGGTGAATAACCTGGCTTTATATCTACTCCCATCACTGTTCCTATAAGCCCACCCAATAACCAATACATATGTGAGGGTAATTAAAGCTAATAATTAAGTGTTTTCTTTCCAATTTAAGACACTGTTTAGCGACTCTTGTGGATTTACGCTCAACCTGTAGACTCTATTAAAGAACCTTACTACGTAGAATACATCTCTCTTTAATAACTCAGGAGCAGATGGGTCATCTCTGTACACGTATTGAGGCCAGTCAATAATAAATGGAGTTTCATCCTCCCTCCTCACCAGGATATTGTACTCGCTTAAGTCTCCGTGTACTATTTGAGCTTTGTGGTATGCTATCGATATTGTTTCAAGTATCTTATTCAGTACACCAAGCGGGTCCTCTAAATCTGGTCTTTCATATAGCTCTAAGCCATCTATGAACTCTGTAACTACGACGTGTCTATTGAACCCTATTGGTTTAGGGACGAGTGCACCGACTTTGTGTAGTGCCTGTAGTGCTTTAAACTCTCTTTCAGCGCAGATCTTAGACTCCTGGTACCAATCCGCTATTTTACCACGTGTCCACACTCTCACTCTTTTAGTTTGCCTAAAGCTAGTTCTCCCGATTCTCAGGAATTTAACGGCTACTTGTAGTCCTCCAGGGGCTAATCCTATGTATATGTCGCTTTCTTTACCCACACCTATTTTGTCTCCTATAGCCTCTATGATATTGGCTCTCGCCAGTGCTTTAATTGCAAGCATGTCGTATCCGAGGAATGTTAATCTGAAACACTTCTCACCCATAATAGTC
>JAJHRV010000068.1 GCA_020833525.1 Thermosphaera sp. | reverse complement strand
GGGTTTCCAGATGGAGAACTCGAATAGAGGGAAACTAGTTGAGTTGTGGGAAGTAGTCTCCAAATGCCCCATGTGTGGTGGAAGGTTATTGACTAGAGACTATAGGTATAATGCACCATTAGTTGGTGATTTAATAATATCTGTATCTAAGTGCGAGGACTGCGGTTATAGACACACAGATGTATCTACTATGGGGAGCGGAGAACCGAGAAAAGTAGTGTATAGAGTTGAAGAACAAGGTGATGATAGAGCATTAATCGTGAAGAGCTCTACTTGTAGAATAGAAATACCAGAACTCGGAATTACAATAGAGCCGGGCTCTTATTCACAGGGATACATAACAACTATTGAGGGCATAATCCTAGATGTTAAGACAATAGCGCAGAGTATATGTCGAGATGAAGAAGCTCCTAGAGGTAAATGTATAGAGGTATTAAGTCTACTTGAGAAAGCACATAATAATGAAATCCCCTACACAATAGTACTCTACGACTACCTTGGAGTGTGTAATATCATTAGCGACAAGAAGAAACCAATTTATGAAAAATTATAGTACATAGCACCTCGGTTCTCGATGCGAACTCAATTATACAAAACTAATAGAATCACCCCTTTGTACAATAGTTAAATTGTTAAATAACATTGATAAGTTTCACATAAGCAATGAATACTTTACACATACGTTATTATATTATCCACACACACGATCCAGTATTATACACAATCTCTAGTATTTCTATATATATTTATGTTTCCAATGATTTTTTATATAAAACTGTGTACGTTTAAAACATTCTAACAAAAAGTTAAATTTAAAAGCGTGCAATGTAAATTGTTATATTGAAAAAGGGGTGTATAAAATGACTGAGAAACTAAAATTCTTCGACCTAAAAGCAAAGAAGTACTTTGAGACAGACAAGTACGATGTTGTAATTAAAGAGACTAAGAGAGGCAAGATAAAGATCGCCTTTGCAGTAAGCCCATACACAGGAAAGAAGTTTGCTAGAATTCTAGGACCCGCGAAGTAGACACATAGTAAATAAATTTCTTTTTTCCCTCCCCTCCTCTTCTCATGTTCCAGTACATACGCGTCTTGGTACTTGCTCTACAAACCTCCCCTTCAACAATATTATTTTCTCAAGCGACTCAATGAAGTAGTCCACTTCCTCCAGTATATTGTATAGGTAAAAGCTAGCTCTAACAGTACCAGTAATCCCAAGCCTATAGTGCAATGGGTGTGCGCAGTGCATTCCAGTCCTCACAGCTATTCCAAATAAATCTAGTGCGGCTCCAACTGTGTGGTGATTCAACCCCTTTACGTTGAAGGATACAACGCCGGTTTTATCCGCGGGGTTTAATGGGCCATAATACTTTACTTCACCAGCAAATTCTTCAAATCTCTTCAATGTATACCTTACTAACTCCTCCTCGTGTCTATGGATATTATCCATGCCTATTCTCGTTAAGTACCTGGCAGCCTCAGCCAAGCCAACGCCTTCAACTATATTTGGTGTACCGGCTTCGAATCTCCATGGGAGATCGTGCCATACCACAGCATCTAATGTAACATCTTTAATAGTGTCTCCACCCACTTTAAACGGCTTCATCTCTTCGAGTATATCCTCCCTACCCCACAGTACACCACTACCTGTGGGGCCAAGCATTTTATGTCCACTGAACGCGAGGAAGTCTACTTCGAGTTCTCTAACATTGGTTGGTATGTGTGGTACACTTTGTGCTCCATCAGCTACTACTATTGCCCCTACTTCATGGGCTTTTCTAGCAATTCTCTTGGCGTCATTTATTGTACCTAGTACGTTGCTTGCTAATGGAAAAGCCACGATTTTTGTTTTCTCCGTTATGAGTTGATCCAGTAGATCGTACCTCAAGTACCCATCGTCAGTTATGTCTAAGTACTTGACTCTAGCATTCTTTAATTGAGCTACTAGTCTCCAAGGCAGCATATTGCTGTGGTGATCCATTATTGTTACAACGATTTCATCTCCTTCTCTTATATTCCACAAAGCCCATCCATAGGCAATAGTATTTAATGCCTCTGTGGTATTATTCACAAAGATCACTTCTCTCCACGAGTAGGCGTTGATGAATTTAGCTAAGACCTCGTGGGCTTCCTCGTATAACTTACTCGCCTCCTGGCTAAGTGTGTGTAGTCCGCGATGTACATTTGCATAGTGATTCTTCATAAACTCCTCCATGGTTTTAATGACCTGTATAGGCTTCTGCGTGGAGGCTGCATTATCAAAATAAATAATCTTCCTACCTCCAACAACTCTCTCTAATAATGGAAAATCCTTCCTGATCTCGTCAACGTTCAACAATAGCATCCCCTAAAATGTGATTAAGTGAATTAAGGGTTGATATATCTACAGGATGCTCAATAATATAATTAAATCCCGCCAACTTCAATGTATTCCACGTAGTTGTCCCGTAGCTTTATTACTGCGAAATACCCCTTCATAAGGGGCCCTGGGTGGACAATAATAGTGTCACCTACTCTAACCCACCCACTATTCTCATGTATGTGTCCAGTAATCCAGAGTAAGGGGTTGATTCTCTCGAGGTATTCACGGAAAATCCTAGACCCTGCATTAACTCCACCTACGTCATCAAAGAATCCATTTATTGGCTGGTGTGTTACGAGGATTAATTTCTCCTCTAGGCGATTAGTGGATAGATAAATGTTTTCAATCATGTCCTTAAACTCCTCTTCTGTAAACTCTATCATTGTATTGAACGGTGTAATCCCGCTTCCACCTATACCAGCAAAGACGTATTTGTCTATTTTAATGAGGGAGGAGTGTATGTTTATAATTTCTCCCCCCACCTCCTTAACACTAATTAACTCGGGGGGATCACAGTTTCCAGGTACAAAAACCACTTTTGCTTCAAATACCTCCCTTACTCTCCTAGCAATTCTCAAAGCCACATCGACGCTTTTAAAGTAAGTCAAATCACCTGCAACAACTACAACGTCTGGTTTAAACTCCTTCTCGCCTAGTTTTGATTTAAGTATTGAGAGTTTACTAGATCTCTCGTGGATATCGCTTATTGCCAGTATATTCATACGTCTTCACTCCTATTCGTTTTTATTATAAATAGGGAGTGGTAATAACCTAAATTGTCGAAGAACCATTATAGATTCCCTTGAATGGTGGATGTAGTGGTTAAGTGTAGTTTTTGCAGTGCACAAGCAGTGTATGTCAATAGAGTGAGTGGTTTAGCATACTGTAGAAGGCACTTTATCGAGTACTTTGAGAGAAAAGCGAGAAAGGCCATTAGAAAATACCACATGTTATCCCCTGGAGATAAAGTAGTAGTGGGGGTTAGTGGAGGCAAAGACTCCATGGCGCTTCTACACTTACTCCTGAAGATCAAGAAGAAGATACCTAGATTAGAAGTAGTGGCTGTACTAGTGGATGAGGGGATTAAGGGGTATAGGGAGAAGACTATTCCAAATCTAGTGAAATACGCTAAGAAACAGGGTGTAAAATATCTAATTGCTAGTTTTAGAGACTACGTTGGGGCGACACTAGATGAAATAGTTGAGAGGGGCTCCGAGTATAAATTACCATATATGCCGTGTAGCTATTGTGGCGTATTTAGGAGATACGTCTTAAACACTGTGGCGAGGGAGCTAGGTGCAAGAATTATTGCAACTGCACACAACATGGATGATGTTGTTCAAACATACATTATGAACCTCGTGAACAATAGCTGGGATAGAGTAGTAAGCTTAGCACCTGTTAGGGAGTCTAGTGAGGAGTATATAGTTAAGAGGATTAAGCCATTCTATGAAATCCCCGAGAAGGAGACAGCGCTGTATTCACTACTAAATAACTTGATACAACCAGAATTCATTCAATGCCCCTATGTAAAATACAATGTAAGATTCACTATTAGAAAACTACTCAATGAACTAGAAGAAAACCACCCTGGCTCTAAGTATGGTTTATTGAGAAGCCTACTGGAATTAATTGAGATGGGGAGAAAGCATAAGATAATTGAGAAGAAGTATACGAGGTGCATTATTTGCGGAAACCCAGCATCACAAGCAATCTGCAGAGCATGCTTATTTAGAGCACAGCTAAACTTACTACGTGAAAGCGAAAAAGCATTATTGAGGGAAAGCATTGAAAAGCACCCTGAACTACATCGTTTACTATCCAAGATGAACACTCCGTAGTGGTGTATGTGCTTTATTTTACTTATTACCTACTTTATTAGTATAAATAATTCAAATTGTTTCGAATCGTTGGTGCAATGAGCGTTATGGATTACTAGCGGGGGCTTATAAAATGGAGTTGCTAATGGAGACACTTAGTAAGTGGGGTTTTCTCGGGTTATTTCTATCGGCTTTCGCCTCAAACGTTATTCCATACTCTACAATACCATACTTAGTGTTTATTGCTCCACTACTACCTCACTTCACGGGGTTTGAATTACTATATGCAATATTATCGCTAGCGGTTGGTGCAACTCTGGGGAAGCTCGTAGTGTATTTTATTGGAAGGTCTTTTGGGAGGATAAAGAGGATTAGCAACTATACATGGAGCACTACTAGGTTTTTCACGAGACACCAAAAACAAGTCTTTATACTAACTCTACTAGTTGCGGCTTCTCCAATACCAGACGACGTCTTCTATATTCCAATAGGGACAATGGGGTATAGCGTAGTGAAGTATACAATAGCACTCTTCATTGGAAAACTAATTGTCTCCATCCTAACGTATATATATGGGGCTTCAATGGCCTTCCTACTAGAGGGTATTGGAAGTATGCCTATTTACCTAAGTATCCCGATATCAATCATAGTCACGATAATACTATACTGGATTATTGGAAAAATTGATTGGAATAATGTGGAAAACGTGTTTATCGAAAAGGGTTCATTAATGGCTTTTATCTACGTATTAAACTCAATAATTTATATTATCTCGGAGCTAGCTTCTAAGTTTATAATGCTCTTTAAGAAAATAATAGCGAGGAGATGAGGAGGAACCCGGGAGATCGAGTGTAAGCGATGAGTTAAAATAATAGATAGCGGGCACCGATCCACTACTTCAATAGGAGACCCGCTGCTGTCAACATGATCAAAGTAGCTAATACGATATTCTCATATCCTATAATAGAGTACACTATCCCTGATAAAAGAGTTGCAATTAACCCCACGGACTCACCTATCATTAAGTAGCGTGTTGATACAGCGCGTCCAACTACCTTTGTGTAGGTAGTATATAGTAGAGCATCAATAACGCTATTTAAGTATAGTATTAAACCAAGAACTAATGCTACTACGATGCTGTTTGTAGATAGATATGTATATAGGAAGACGGCAGGGGCCAACGCCCTCAACACTAGTGAAACTGTAATAGAGCTAGTTGTCCCGCGTAGTAAATAGTAGAATACCACTAATATCCCCCTACTCAAGGCGTAAACCCCGAGAATACTTGTCCCCAGTAAACCAAGGCTTTTATTTAGGTAAACTGGTAGTTGAACCAGTAGTAGGGAGTTAGAGTACCTAAATAGTACAAGCCCGAGGATTACCAACAATGGGCTTCTATGCTTAGGTTTCACTAGTATATTCCTCCATCGGGGTTTCACCAAGAGCCTGTGGTCTCCGCGGATTAACTCATATATAAACAGGCTATTCGTCACGGAATTCTCTATTCTAGATAATCCAATCTCTATTCTATACATTATCCTCTCTATTCTAAGTGGTGGGTCTCGAGTTATGGGGAAGGCTAAAATGGCTGGGATTGTAATGCAAATGACGTATAAGTACGTGTTTGACAATATATAAGCCAACCCTGTTGATAAAAAGCCAAGGAGTAGCGCCTCGAAGGCTCTAGTAGCTATAAGTCTCTTAATTAAGAATTCCTCCCATTGATAGCTCGCATAGAACTCGTGAATAAAGGCGGTTACAGAGGTCATCGAAAAAGCCTGTGCTATGGAGTATGTAAAGTACATTAATAAAAGCGGAGCTAGTCCAAGTGTGTTTAAATAAGCATTCAACCCAACTCCATAGGTAATCAATGAAAGGGTAATAGCGAAAACCTGGATTTTTATTAATCCATTGTCTCCAAGCCTTCCACCTATAAATAAAGCTATTAAGAACACTATGTATCCAAGGGTATTGTAAACTCCTACTTGTATAGAGGATATCCTCCCTATTGTAATAGCAATAATATCTGTTGATATGTCGAGCGTGTTTGAAATAGCTGTTAAGAGCGATA
>JAJHRV010000067.1 GCA_020833525.1 Thermosphaera sp. | reverse complement strand
GTGGAATAAGCGCCTAGTCTACAACGATCAACTCATGAATTGGCACACGTACAAATATCTCGTAGAGAATGGCTTTATAAAGGGTATATTATATGAAGAAACAACCACTCCTCCATTAGTAATATTGACTAGTACCACACCCACCACATACACAACAACATCACAGATAACTAGCCCGCAAATACAGGAAACCCCTACACAGTCAACGCCTACACATGAGACGTCCATACCTCAACAAGCCACTACTACGACGACTACGGGGATGACTACGAGTACCCCTGGAACAACACCAGGTACAACATCTAATCAGCAACCTGCTAGCTCCACGGAAACCTTACAGCCTACAAGTCCATACACTCAGGGATCAACAAGTTCACAATCGTCGGCAGGGGGGATTACGAATTCCACGCAGATCACGGGTACTCAAATCCCAACGCCAGAATTAAGGAGAGGGGGGTATGAGGAGGTTGCAGTATCAATACTCGTGGCGTTATTGGTTGTTTTAATATCTTATATTCTACTCAGATCGAAGAGAGTTTATTCCTAATAGCTCTAAAGCTTTAAACACCAATATAAATACCCATGTATTTTGAGTGGGTAGTTTAAAATGGGTATTAGTGAGGAGGTATTACTAGAGACTATTCGAGTATACTTGAGGCTAGCTAGGTATGGTAAACCCGTTACAACTCGTGGATTTCAGAGATTAATGAACTATGGTAGCCCCGGGAAAGCACAGAGGGTTCTACAGAGACTTGAGAGAATGGGCTTGGTTTCTAGAACACCGAGTAATGAGTATGTTGTGAGTAGAAAACCATCAATTATATTGACAACATATATAATTATAAAAAACCTCGTCATTCCACGGAGTCTCATATATACACTATACGCCGTGAGCCTCGTGCTTACCTACATACTACTTGCGAGTCCACCAGCATACATTATACTACTACTAGTATCTCTTACAATACCCTATATAGCTGAGACAATATACTACTACATACTACTCAGGAGAATTATGAGTGCAAAGCAGACATCAACCACTTAATTGAGTTTAAAAAGTAGTCTCCTCAAGATCCATTAATGGTTAATCCCAATTTAATGATCTCAGCGCGTAATAGCCTTGAAACTAGAGCTTGATCCATAGACTGCAGTCCCTGTGATTCGTAAGATCGATACTACACTCTGCGAGTCGAGGCCGCAGATCTCCGCTATTTTCTCGAGTGGTTTAAGTCTATTCTCAATTACACACTCGACTCTCTCATCTAGTTTTGGAAGGATTTTTGACAATACCTCTGGGTTTGGGATAACCAAGTACCTCTTCTTCCTCCTACCCCTACCTATTTTCAACTCGGTCACCAACCCACTCCTCGTTAAGATAAAAGTGTGCCACTCAACCACAGCTTTTCCACCCAGCTCTAGTATTTTCGAGAAGGGGACAGCGCCATTAGATCTCACTAATTCATATATTTTCAACCTAATGGGGTGGCTTAATGCATCCTCCACGCTCACTTTCTGCCTTAGTATAATTGGTATAATCAATGGTAGAGGAATCTTGATCCTGCGTATGAAGTCTTTAATGTCATCCCATGATGAAGCAATAAATACAATTGCAGCGACAATGGCTAATGCCAATAAACCCATTGTTGGCGCTAGAACAGTAGTACTTTGCTGCGTCTTCACACTTTCAATAATCCCATTAGCAACGCGCTTTAGGGCCTCTTGATCACCATGTAGACAGTAACTCCATAGATCACTACTATTCAAAGCCCCCTTAGAGGACACGACATCGGTAGAGGCGACTAAGCCATTAAACCTTGATAAATACCCAACTAAATCACTATATTCAACTCTCGATATATTCGTAGCTAAAACCACTAGTGGGGATTCAATTGTCTCGTTTAAATCAACTGGAAATAAGATCCTTCCATAGAGCTCGGGGTATTTCCTAACTAAATCCCTTGCAACCTCGTAACTACAAGAATCGAGTGCAATGTAGGTTAAAGTAGGGTTTGAAGTGTGAGGATGATTTGCCCCCTGAATAAGTAGAGTTAGCGACATCAACAGTACACTAAGTGAAACCACCTGCACAACTCTAGATTTAGCGCCCATTAAAACCACACTCATCAACAGCTGGGTTTAGACTCATATTAACTCCACTACTATGTACTAATAATACCTTGTACTAAAAAAGATTAGACATAAACCATCGACAAGGATCCACAAGTATAGCTAAATAAAGCACACTTTGACTCGGCTACCCCTAGCTAGATTCATTAAAGCCTTTATTGGGCTACTAGATCTCTCGGCGTTAATTAACAACTCATAGTCACTAGTGGTTAGTGGACCAGCACGATAAATTGCAATGCTTTTATTAATCGTCACGATGAAGTGCGCTAACCCACCATTGGTAAATAGATCCCTAATAGCGGAGAAGTCACGGCTACTGGGTAATGGGGAAAGAGATGGGTGAGTGTGAGCTGTGAGACACTGGGATATCCGCGGTATAGAAACACTGTTCACTCCACCTTCTAGTAGGAATCCTTTTCCATCGAATAAAACACCTAAGTAGTACTCGATCCCGGTTTCATCTGTGAGTACTGCGTAGCTTAATAAACGACTGTGAAAACCCCGTTTATAGTACTCAAGGATTCTTCCATATAGATCACTTAGTTTAAACCTACCAAGACCTATTGATGCATTAATGTCGTATTTTCCCCCATACAACTCAAGACTCTCTAAAATAGAGTATGTACAGTCGACACCTTCTACTATTACAACACTAGTGGAGTCTTCAGAGTAGTCTACTAGTATATCCCTACAATTTGACTCCTCCAATAAGTCTTCAAGGAGGTTTATGAGTCTACATAGAAACCCTATTTTACGGGTATAGTTGTTTTCAAATACCTCATGGTATTTCAATACAACCACTTTTCACGTAATTAAGTAATAGTGTGCGTGACACTATCTAGCCTCCCTCGTAGAGGGGGGTTGACAAAACTACTTCGTCGCCATTATGTAGTGTTACATCGCGTGAGGTTACATCAACCCCGTTCACACTCACCTGTATTAATGGGACTTTACTAAGCCAATCGAATAGTGAACTATGCTTCTCACTTAGAATAGCTATGAGTGAGTCTACACTAGTGTTCTCAGGTATATCTAGGATCTCAATAGACCTCCCCGTGATGTCTGCGAGAATTCCTAAAAATACTACTTTAACCCTTATCAACCTTCTCCCTTCCTCTACCACTCTCCGAGGCCTTCAATACTGCTTTAAATATATTCACGTATCCAGTGCACCTACAGAGGACTCCCTTCAAGTACTCTCTAACATCGTCTATACTTGGCTCTTGTTTACTCCTAACTAAGAACTCGGCCATTAATATAAATGCTGGTGTGCAGTAGCCACACTGTACGGCACCCTCCTCTATAAATGCCTTCTGCACTCGCGTCAACCCGCCCTTAGACAGCCCCTCAACAGTCAATACTTCGCAGCCATCAACATCCACAGTGAGAGTTAGACAAGCTAATACTGGCTCACCATTAACTAGCACTGTACAGTTGCCGCACTCACCGATCCCACAGCCATACTTAACACTAGTTAATCCTAGTTTTTCACGCAGTGTATTCAATAGTAGCTCATTCGGCTTAACATCCAACTCCACGGGCTCGCCGTTAACTCTAAATGAAACTCTAACCATGAACACCACCCTTCAACCTTGTATAAGCTACTTCAAGAGCATCTAGTACAAGAACCTTGGATACATACCTCCTATACTCCGCTGTAGACCTAACATCCGTTATAGGTGAGATTTCCTCATCTATAGTTTTCAAAGCATTTAAAACCTCTCTAGAGTCGATCCTTAAACCCCTCAGCAGAGACTCTGTTTTCACCGCACGCAGTGGCTTTGGGGCAACAGATCCAAGGGCGATTCTAGCATTCCTAATAAAGCCATCCTCGACCTCTACGTATATAGCTGCACTAGCTATTGCCAAGTCCACTGCAACCCTAGAGACTTTTTTGAACGCAGATGACCCAGCATTAGTCTTCTCAACAATAATTTCCCTGAGTAACTCACTAGGCTTCAACACTGTCAATCCAGGGCCCTTAAAGAACTCAGTCAGTGGTAGAACTCTATCGCCACCTACACTAGACAATACTATTTTAGCATTGTGGACTAGTAGTGGTGGCGCTGTATCGGCTGCTGGAGATGCGTTGCATAGATTCCCACCAATAGTAGCCATATTCCTAATCTGAATACTACCCATGGATTTCACTGCGTCGTGTAGAGCCGGTATGTATTTTTTAACTAATTCAGAGTTCTCAATATCCCTCAGCCTCGTCAATGCACCTATTCTAACTTGCTCTCCATCCTCAACTATGTATCTTAAATTATCAATCTTCTTGACGTTAATTACGACTCTTGGCTCTACAAGTCTAGCCTTCATCTTCACCAATAGATCTGTTCCTCCCGCAAGTATCCTCGCTTGATCCCCATACCTATCCAAGAGCTCTAATGCCTCCTTAAGGCTCCTAGGCTCGTAGTACTCGTATTCAAAAGGGATAATCCTAGTATTGCGTGCTGTGATGTTAATTGCTGGTATTTCAGACACTACCATGGAGTCTCACCACGCTCTCTCAAAGCCTTAACCACCTTATCTGGAGTTACGGGCAACTCGTAGAATCTCACTCCAATAGCATTGTATACAGCGTTTAGTATTGCACCAACAGCCGGGTTCATGGCTGCCTCGCCAAGACCCTTTGCTCCAAATGGGCCGGATGGCTCATATGTATTTGCAATCAAAACCTTGGACTCCTCTGGTGGGAGCACGTCTTGAGCCGTTGGTATCTTGTAGTCCGTTATCAGCATTCTACCCATGATCTCCCCTGTAAATGGATCGTATTTCGTGTCTTCACTGAAAGCCATACCCCAAGCCATTGCAAAACCCCCATGCAACTGCCCCTCAACCATGTCTGGGTTTACGGGTGTGCCAACATCTGCACCAGCAACTACTCTTACCGGCCTAATCTTACCAGTCCAAGTGTCGACTTCAACCTCTACGTAGTAAACTGTGAAGCTTGGTGGTGCAGAGGTGGCTCTATACGTTACAGCCGCTACTAGTGTACCCCAATTCCTCTGCCAAGCCGTCCTAGCGATCTCTCGTAGAGTGATCTTTAAATCACTCCCCTCAACATACACAACTGTCTCGCCTAGTTTCTCATCATATCCAATTCTCAGAGCCTCTGGATTAACTACTCTACCCAGGATTCTAACAGCTGTCTCGAAGATCTTCTGCTTTAGTATCTGCGCAGCTCTCCTAGCACACTCTCCACCAACAAATGTACCTCGAGATGCGTGAGTACATACATCGTACAGCGTATTCTCGGTACTCGCACTCGCTAGGTTTATCAAGTCCGATGGTACTCCAAGCTCTTCAGCTATTATCTTGACGTGGGCATCTAGGGTTCCACCACCATGATCTTGGAGAGCTGTGAGGTAGTCTAGAGATCCATCCTCGTTAAGCTTCAAAATACACCCAGTGTAGTCAATAACTTCACCGCTTATTGGGCCTCCCGCACCAGAAGTGTGAAATCCCCTCGCGACCCCGATTCCACGCCTATACCTCCCCTTCTTCTCCCCCGGCCTTCCCCGTCTATCCCAGTTAATCAATTCTTTACCCTTCAACAATAACTCTGGGACACCATCCGACTTTATTACTGAGCGGACAGTTGGGCCTTGACCCCAGAATATGTCTCCACGCCCTACATAGTTCTTGAGCCTTATTTCTATCGGGTCTATTCCAAGAGCCTCCGCTATCTCGTCAACCATTGTTTCAACAGCCCATTGAACCTCTGGAGCACCATACCCTCTGAGAGCACAGCCAGGTACTTTATTAGTATAAACTGCTATACCCCTATACCTTATATTCCTCCACTTATACATTGAGACAAACCAACCTAGACTCGTACCTAGTAGTGGGTATGGTTGAACTTGGTGTGCACCCACGTCAAGTATGTTTGTGAATTCAGCTGCTGTAAAAGACCCATCTCTCCTCGCACCTATTTTTATCTTAAAGTGGAATACGAAGTTCGAGTGGTCGAGCATGTCTTCTTCACGGGTATAAGCTATTTTAACCGGCTTCCCCGACTTCAAGCATAGAGCTACCGCTATTGGTACCAAGTAGTTGGTTTGTATGCTTGAGCCGAATGAGCCCCCTATTGGTACCTTAACGACATTTACCCTACTCTCCGGGATGT
>JAJHRV010000066.1 GCA_020833525.1 Thermosphaera sp. | reverse complement strand
CACAGATTTCCTCCTATTTTATGAAATGGATCCTCCACGTAGACCATGTCTTTGAATTCACTGTGCACGCGTATCCTAACCCCTGATTTCTCCAAGCACTCTAATGCCTCTTCAATTGTTGCCCTCCAAGTATTTACCCTTAACCACCTCTTCCTCTCATTGAGAGACCTCAGCATTTCCTCCAGTTCCACAGTGGGAGCCAATCCATATAGGTCTCTTATAAACCACGAGGGGTACCCATACATAATTGATAGCTTCAATATAGGTGAGAGTGACGAAGATAAATCCCTCGCCTCTCCAAGTACAGTGTCGATACTAAACCCCCTGGAGTAAAGGTAGTCTACAAGCCCCGAGACCCTCCTAGTAAACCCATGATAACTCGCTAGAAACCTAATGGTATGGTAATAGATGAGTATTTTGTAGAGTAGTTTGTATAATTGCCCCGCTTCACGGGGATTCACCCCATACTTCCTAACAATTAAACTAAACAATCCATCAAAGCTCGCTTTCTTCTCTAGGAGACTATTTAGTAGGATGCTAGTATAGAATTTAGCCTTCTCGGGGTTAATGCTCAAATCAAAAATACCTTAACGAGGTGTTGAGACAACTACGACTCCGCGTCCACTAGTTCTATGTGTAAAGTATGGTAGACCAGGGTAGCGAGTGCTCTTCAATATGTCAATATCCCTTGTGAATAACAACCTTATATCATCCAGTCCAAGTACAACCATTGCAAGTCTATCTACTCCAATACCCCAAGCAGCGGCATTGTATCCGGCTGCGCCAAGAATCTCCATGACCTCCGGTCTAAACATACCACCTGGAAACACCTCAATCCACCCCAGCTTAGGGTGCTTTACATAGCCCTCCACACTGGGCTCTGTGAATGGGAAGTATCCTGGCTTAAACCACACCTCTCTTATTCCAAGCGCTGCTGCAAGCTCTTTGAAGAAGTAGAGTAGGTGCTTGAAGTTCACGTCTTTACCAACTATTATCCCATCTAACTGGTAGAACTCCATACTGTGTTTTGCATCTAGATTCTCAGGCCTAAAGTTCCTGTCTATTGTGAACACTCTGTACTCTCCAGGGCCTCTTTCATATATTGACCTAGCAGACACCGCGGTTGTCTGACTCCTGAGTACAAGCCTCATAGCCCTCTCAGGGCTCCATTTATACCCCCATCCCGCTTCATGTACACGTCTAGCTCTCTCCATTACATCTTGTGGTGGCATCGCCTTTAGATCAGTCTTCACGAAGAAAGTGTCGTGTATTTCCCTAGCTGGATGGTCTTGAGCTTGGAATAGTGCGTCAAAATTCCATAATTCAGCCTCAACATGTGGACCCTTAACTTCCTCGAAACCCATACTAACCATTACTTCTCTAAGTTCATCAATAAACTGCATAAATGGATGCTTCTTTGATAAAGGTGGTGTTGGAGGCTCAATAGTTAAATCAAACTCCTTCACAACGTACTTGTCTAGATCAAGAGCATATTCTGGTTTAACAACAGTAATCACTACCTTCTCTTTTACAAGCCCCCTACTCCATAAATCAATCAATAATCTAGAAGGAGTAATCGTAATGAGAGCCTTCTCTCGTTGTTCAATTAACCTGCGCTTCTTGAGCACTGCTAAAACGCCTTCATTAACCTCGCCGCCCTCCGCGAGGTTACTCAACGCCTTCTTAATTACCGATGCCTCAGCAAGAACCTCACTACACTTATCCTCATTCACAGCCTTCACAACTTTCTTCTCGATAAGTATGCATCCACCCCTCACAAGGTACTGTAGTCCAATCAGGACTTCATCTCTAGGAATCCCTCTCGTAGACGCAATGTAATTGATTAATTCATCAATACTTCTACCAGTAAAATTCAATAGGTGCGAGTAAACTATCTCCTCCGGTAAACCCATTTGTAGATACTGCTTCCCAGTCTCCGATAATACATAGTATTTGACCAGGGACTTCGAGGTTGTTATCAAACCCCTGGCTTCGAGCTCTACGAGGTCTCTCATTAAGTCCTCCTGCCTAACACCGAGTCTACTGGCTAATTCACCTGCGTTAACCCCTCTAGTCTCTACAACTACCTCTAAGACCCTGTATTGGCGTGGAGCAACGAGTATTGGTTGCAAATAGACACCTTTACGTATACACCAGCATTATACATATCATCCACGTATTTTAATATTATTTAGGGAGTTGATTCCAGTTATTTGGAGATAGCTTGTTATTAGGCTCTTTGTGTACTCAGACTTGGGGTTTCTCAATACTTCATCCACACTACCTTCTTCTACGATCTTTCCACTCTTCAGGATTATTAATCTATCAGCTAGATACTGTGCAACCCCGAGATCGTGCGTAACGGTGATCATCGTTACTTTGAACGTGTTATATATAGAGTTAAGTAGGTTAATTATTTGCGCCTGTATAGAGACGTCGAGCGCGGAGGTAGGCTCATCCAATACCAAGATCTCTGGTTCAGCTATTATTGCTCTCGCAATTAACACTCTCTGCCTCATTCCCCCACTAAGCTCCTCAGCGGTGTCGTTGATAATACTTTGGGGTAACCCAACGATCTTTAATACCTCACTAGCTCTTTCCTCAATGTGTCTCCATTCAACTCCAACGGCTTCTAGGGGTTCCCCCACAATATACTTGATCTTTAGAACAGGGTTTAGGGACCTGTATGGATCTTGAGGAACATACCCTATTCTCCTGAGAATCTGTAACTTCTGATCGCTGGGTAGACTGTAGAGGTCTTTGCCATATATTAAGACTTTTCCACTTATTGGCTTAAGTAACCCGAGTATAACTCTCAAAATAGTTGTTTTACCGGAGCCACTCTCACCAATAATCGCTACTCTCTCCCCCTTCTCCACGGTGAAGCTAATGTCCCTGAGGACTATTTCTACTCGTTTAATTAGTGATTTAAACCCCTTGATGCTCTTATAGCCGGCTGTGACTCTCTGTAATTCCAGTATGCTATCCACTCTCAACACCAGTAAGCCTCCAGCACTTTACATAGTGGTTTTCTTCGTCGCCAACAGGCTTTAATGGCGGCTCCTCTACGCATTTATCAATTGCACGTGGACATCTCTCACGGAATGGACATATTGCCTTGTCCTCAACGACCTGAATCGGCTCTCCAGGTAGTGGTTTCAGCGGCTTCTTGACTCCTAGCAATGGGACGCAGTCGAGGAGCATTTTTGTATATGGGTGTTGAGGGTTCCTAAGTACACTAATAGTTCTCCCAGTCTCAACTATTTTCCCCGCTAGCATAACGGCGAGTCTATTACACACTATGCTCGTAGATGCTAAGTCGTGGGTTACAAGGAGTAATGTAACCCTATATTCTCTATTGAGCCTGCCAAGCAACTGTAAAACACTTGCTCTTAGATTTGCATCTATAGCTGATGTCGGCTCATCAGCCACTATAATCTTTGCATTTGAAGCAAGCGCGATCGCTATTAAAACTCTTTGTTGCATTCCTCCACTAAGCTCGTGGGGATAGTCTTCGAGCACTCCCCGGTCTAATCCAACTTTTAAAAGAGCCTCCATAGCCGCCTTCCTCGATTTCTCCCTATCGTATCTAAGGGTATCTCTTAGTACATAGTAAAAGTGATCCTCAACTGTTAGAAAAGGACTTAGGCTAGTGCCTGGGTTTTGCGGGATGTAGCTTACTACTCTACCCCGCAGTCCATTAAAATTCCATGTGGACTCGTCTATAGCCAATCGATCAAATATGTAGAGTTTACCCCGCGTTACCGCGTGTGGTGGGAGAATACCCGCGATTGCACTAGCAAATGTTGTTTTACCAGAGCCGCTCTCACCCACTAGGCAGAATGCATCTCCCTCTTCAATGGCTAAGTCTACTCCCCTAACAGCCCACACTATGTACTCCTCTTCCTCGTCTATATACCCTATACTGATCCCACCGGCTCTCACAGCTAAAACCACAGCTTCCACCTCCTCCTAAGCCTTGGATCTAGATCCTCCCTCAAAGGATCTGCTAAAAGAGTGAATCCCAGAGTAGTGAGTAGTATGAATAGACCAGGGTAGAATACAAGCCAGGGTGTTCGTGTAAATGCCATAATTCCCATTTCACTAATCCCTTCGTACAGTATAACCCCCCAATCCGGGTATCCAGGTGGTAGACCGAGACCCATGAAGTTTATACCTGACGCCTCGAGTAATGCACTGCCTAGGTCGGAGATCGCTTGGACCAGTATTGGTTGAATAATAACCCCCACTACATGCCTCATAATGATCTTAGCTGAGCTCAAACCAGACAATTTCGCTAAAACCACATAATCTAGTTCTACAACCCCCTTAGCATATACATAAGTTATTCTAGCATACCAAGCCCACCAAGTCGTTACAAGGGATATTATCACCACGTGGAAGCCTGCTTCTAGAGTTAGCCTAAAGAAGAGCGCAATTACAATTGAGGGTATAGCCATGAAGAGCTCCGTTAGGTAGTTTAAAACCAACTCTACCAGGCCTTTAAAATAAGCAGCTAATACACCCACTATTAAACCAATAATTAAACTAAGGAAAACCACGCTGAAGGCTTGTATAATTGCAGATCTAGAAGCCATTATAACCCTGGAGAATAAATCCCTCCCCAGAGTATCTGTACCAAACAAGTGTTGAGGAGACGGGTGCAGTAATCTTCTATTCTCTTCACCTACGGGTACGTAGCCAAGCCCCTCGCGGGGGTATGGTGCTATATATTGGGATATCAATGAGAGGACAAGGATCGCTATTGTTATTGAAAGCCCGATCTTGAATCTGTATTTTCTAAGGTTTCTATGTACTAAGCGTATGAATGGTAGGCTCGGAGGCAATTTATATCTTCACCCTTGGATCAATAGATGCCTGTATAATATCGACAATAGTGTTGACTAAGATATAGAATATTGTTAAGTATATTGCTAGAGCAATAGTTACGCGGAAATCTGCTTTGTGAAGGGAGTCTAGTAGAATACTCCCCAACCCCTCTCTACCAAATACAAGGCTCTCCACAACCATTGCATCTACTATACTGTAAACAAAGGCTAATCCAGAGATCTGGATGACGGGTGGTATAATGCTCTTGAGAACAAAGTGCTTAATTATAGTATTTCTCCTAACACCCCATGCAACCGCTGTGCGGACATAGTCTTCGAGCAATGCCTCGGCGACGAGTGTACGGGAAACCCTCGCTACAACTCCAATTGGATACACAGATATCGCTAGTGCTGGTGGAATAATCCTCAATAAAGCATCGAGGAAAACCGCGTAGTTGCCTTGAATAAGCGCGTCCAATAGGTAGAACCCTGTTATCGGGTTAAACCCGGTTGATGCGGCTAATTTATATGAGACACGTCCATACGGGAGAAAACCTGTTGTAGAGTATGATATAAGCGCTATTATGGCTCCAAGCCAGAATGTAGGCATACTAGCTAAAACCACACTGAGGGATTGAATAAAGCTATCAAACCTACTCCCCCTCCTCAGAGCTGAGTAAATGCCAAGCCATAGGCCTAGGGGTACTGCGAGCAAGTAAGCAAACACTAGAAGCTCGAGTGTAGCTGTAAAACCGCTAGTTATGACTTGAGAGACAGGTACTTTATATGCAATACTTAAACCTAGATTACCGGTGAACACGTGGTATATGAATTGAGCTATTTGCACGTGTATGGGTTGATCCAATCCCAGCTCCCGCCTAGCCATCTCAATGGCTTTCCTCGCCTCAGGTCCACGAGGGTTCCCAGCCCACTTTACAGCCGGATCTCCTGGTGTATACAGGAGGAGGATGTATGAAAAAACAATTACCCCGATCACCACTAGGATTGACAGGATTATTCTCTTAAAAATATAATTGAGGCTCACAGGCACTTCTACGACCTTACCTCAACTAGTTCAAACCTTATGACAAACATATACATGGGGTTTAATGCTTCCTCTGGAACGTATACTCTTTGTGAGTAAACAAAAGGCCTTATTTCATCCCATAGCCCTAGAGCAACCGCGTTTTGATATAGTATTAGTTGAGCCTCCTTGTATAGCTCTAATGCGCGAGTATAGTTTACTCCCTCCACTTCCCACGCTTCAGTAATCAACTCGTCGAACACGGGGTTTTCATGGCCAGCGTAGTTCCACTCCTTGGACTCGCTATGGAACATTGCATATAAGTAGTCGTATGGAGACGGAATTGTAGGCCACCAATCAGCCACGATCAAGTGTGGAGTCTCCTCGGGGTTTTCCCAAACACCCCTAGCAATATCCTTCAACC
>JAJHRV010000065.1 GCA_020833525.1 Thermosphaera sp. | reverse complement strand
ATCAATGTGGATGACTTGGAAGAACGCACTTGCTGGAATACCATATGGTGGAGGCAAGGGATCTGTTAGAGTAGATCCTAAGGCACTATCACAGCGTGAGATAGAGGAGCTTAGTAGGAAGTACTTTACAGGTATAGCGAGGGAAGTTGGACCAGACATTGATATACCAGCACCAGACGTATACACTAATCCACAGACAATGGCATGGTACTTCGATGAATACAGTAAAATTGTTGGCTATCCAGCTTGGGGTGTTGTAACAGCGAAGCCGCCGGAGCTTGGAGGACTCTATGTAAGAACTGTTTCAACAGGTTATGGAGTAGCGTTAGTCGCGAGAGAAGCGGCTAAGAGGCTTCTTGGTGGATTAGAGGGTAGGACAGTCGCTGTACATGGATTTGGAAATGTTGGAATGTATGCAGCTAAGTACTTAGCGGAGTGGGGTGCGAGAGTAGTTGCTGTTAGCGATAGTAAGGGATATATTTACGATCCCAAGGGATTAAACATCGAGGAGGTCTCAAAGGTTAAAGAGAAAACAGGTAGCGTTATAAACTACAAAGTTGGAGATGTTAAGGTTTCTGCAAACCACATGGAGCTACTTGAACTACCAGTAGATATACTCGTACCATCGGCAATTGAAAACGTTATTACAGCTGAGAACGCACCAAGAGTTAAAGCCAAGATTATATCGGAGGGAGCCAATGGACCTACAACCCCCGAGGCAGATAAACTACTACATGAGAGACAAGTCGTAGTCATACCAGACATTCTAGCTAATGCAGGTGGAGTAGTAATGAGTTGGATTGAGTGGTCACATAATAGAATGGGTTGCTACTTAACGGACGAAGAGGCTATTACTAGACTAGACAAAATGATGACTCAAAACTTCAATAGAGTATTCGACGAGTGGCAGAAGAAATACAGCAACTACCCAATGAGGATAGCGGCATACGCTATCGCGGTAGATAGAGTAGTAAGGGCAATGAAGCTCCGTGGATGGATCTAGCCCCTCTTATACACAACCACTCCTTTTTTATCCCTAATCTCTACAACTCTATGGAACGGTATTTGCTCCCCACTAGCGGTGTATATATAGCCCCCGCGTACATCTACTACAACCTCGCCTGGGATGGGTTTCAAAGTCTCCTCGCCATCCACTCTAAACTTCACGTAGATAAAGTACTCTCTACTCTTCCCAGTGAAGAAGATCCTCTTAAGCCACTCTTCAATCTCCCCTCTCTTTCTACCCATTAAAGTCTCCTAGTAATTATGATTGGTGAACAATATTATAATGCATTTATAAGACACTGGAATATATTGACTCTAAGTACTTTATGGAGGAGAAACTTGTGGTGGTTGTATGAACCATAGGAAGTTAGTTGGCATTGCTACGGTGACTATTTCAATTACGCTACTTATTACATATACTTACTTATTATTCCTAGCGAAACCAGATGTTCAGGTTATGGTTGTTAAGCTAACTGTATATGCTATAGTAGTTCTTCTCACCGTGTTATTTACATTAATAGGATTTGGACTACTAAAATCCCCCTTTATTCCTCCAGGTGGGCAATGGGATGAAGACCCAGAGTGTAGTGAAAATTGATTTAATTATCTCTCCCTGTATGCTAGTTTATAAGTTAACCACTTAAGGAACTCTCTTGACTCACTAGAGATCTCCTCTGATCTATTTAACGCGTCAAGGGCTTTACCCACATTATTCTCTATTACCTTCTCACAGTAGCTTAGTGAACCACTAGACTTCACTATTTCTCTAACTCTCTCCACGTGCTCATCCGTTATCTCCCCCTCACTCAGCTCATCGTATACGAGCTCTAGTAGTCTCTTATCTTCTCCACTCACTAGTTCGAAAGCCTTCAATACCAATAAGGTCTTCTTCTTACCCTTTACATCGCTACCGGCTGGTTTACCGGTTACACTAGGGTCTCCATATAGTCCAATTATATCGTCTCTTATTTGAAATGCTATACCAGCGGGTATTGCGTAGTCTGAGAGCTCTCTAAGTAATTTATCACTGTATCTTCGAGAGGCTATTGCCCCGAGGTGGAGTGGTAGTTCAATAGTGTAGGACGACGTCTTCAACTTGTAAACTAGTAGTATGTGCTCTTCGCGAATCTCGCGTAGTGGTAGCTTCGAGAAGTATATGTCTAGGTATTGTCCATAAGCTACTTTTCTAAGACCCTTTGAATACGTAGACACTAGCTTAGATACAACGCTGGAGTCTAAGTGTTTTGAAGCGAGTAGTCCAATCGCGGATGCCTCCAACATATCTCCAGCTGTTATAGCCTGGGATACGCCATAGTGCTCGCAATCACCCCAGTTCATACCTATACACTTGTTTCTAAAGACTACGTGGGTAGTTGGGCCACCCCTTCTAACCTCATCTCTATCCATTATGTCATCGTGTACTAGTAGGTAGCTTTGTAGCAACTCGATTGCAGCCATAACGTCTACAATGGACTCTAAGTCTCCAACACCCCACTCTCTACTCCAATAACCAATTAGTGCGAGTACAGCACGTAGTCTCTTACCACCCCTCAACGTGAAGTCGCGTGTAGCCTCGACTAGATCCACCGCGAGGGGGGCCTCTAAGTCTACTTCTCTCCTCAATTCATCAAAGAACTCTAGGAGCCTCTTGTTAACTACTTTAACAACAAACTCAACTAGTTTCTCCCCACTAGTTGGATATACCTCCACGATAACACCCCGGGGTTTATTTATAAAATACTAGTAAATATAGTGGTTTCCTAACTAGTCTTCTTGGTTAACTCCATTAATTCCCCTATCACGCGGAGTTGCCGCTTATCAGGTGTTAAAAGCTCCCAGTATATCCCCCTCGGCTTATACTTAAACCTCTCATCTAGTTTTACAAGTCTAGAGGGTGTTGCATAGTAGTCTACTGTGTAGTCGTGTACTTCAAGTGGTATATCCTCTTGGACTACCTGGAGGTCGTGGATAGTAGTGACTATAGGGGTGGATTCGTCAATAACACCAAGCTCTCGGAGAATACCATACTCTAGCTCAGAGTAGCCTCCTCCCTTACCCAGTCTAACGCCTTTTCCATTTACTGCTACGCAGCCAGTTATGATCAAGTCTATTCTGGGAATCTCCCTCAGTGAAATCGGCCTTCCATACTTGAAAGCCCCTGCTATTGTGGCCGCCTGTGGTAACTTGTATTGAGGTATAAACCTGGGATCCAGGATTATGAAGCCATTTAAGAGGCGGGGTGTAGCCATGACTACTACTTTACCCTCTCTCAATGCTTGTAGTCTGAGGTGGTATTGTGGAGAATCTGGGTTTGATTTAACAACTGATGCTTCATTCCACTCACTCAGTTTTATTAACATTCGTGCTGCCGTGTCAGCGCCCTTAAAGTTAGGTATTCTACCGTGTACTGGTCTTGGGAAGAGGGCTACGTTGCGTTCTTCGAGGAGGTTCCATATCTTCCTTCTCAATTGCTCTTTTACTTTCTTAACTTCTACACTGCTCATTCCAACATCAGCCACTTCACCTATATTTTATACACTCATTGCTATAATTAACAAGTGGTGTTTAACTTGTACCCGGTTCTACAGGTGGCGCTAGACCTTGAGGAGTTGGTTAAAGCTGTCGATATAGCTTCAAAGATAGCGACAGTAACGAAGTGCGAACACGTGTGGATCGAGGCTGGTACACCCTTAATTAAGTCGTGGGGTAGAATAGCAGTAAAGGCTTTGAAAGAACTAACAAACTGCTACCTCGTAGCAGACACTAAGACTATGGATGTACCATCTCTAGAGGCTAAAATAGTCTACTCAGCTGGTGCAGACGCGTTCACGGTTCTCGGTTTAGCCGATGAGGAAACCCTTAGAGAAGCTAGAGAAGTAAAGATGGATTTCAATAAAGCCTTGATAATAGACATGATAGGGGTGAAAGACCCATATAGAAGAGCTGTAGAGGTTTCTAGGTATGAGCCAGACTTACTGCTCCTACACGTGGGTATTAGTGTTCAGAGATTGAGAGGAGTTACTGGAGAGGAATTATTGAGTGAAGCAGCTAGAGTTAAAGAAGAACTTGGATTGAGAGTGGGGGTTGCTGGGGGCTTGAAGCCAGGCTCTATAAAGCCACTTATAGATAGAGGAGTGGATGTAGTGGTTGTTGGCTCGGCTATTACAAAGTCTAGTAAACCAAGTGAAGTAGTCTTGGAGATAATGAGGGAAATGGGTTATAAGTAATCCACTAGAAAGAGGGCTTTTCCACGTATTTTTCAACATTGTTTCTAAAGTCATAGTACCTCTTCTGGTGCTCCACTAGGAGAGCTCTCAGTTTCTCGGCAGCCCTTCTCTTGCACTGACCACAGAGAACCCTCCCTGATACACAGTCATTATACACCTCTCTAAGCTCGTTTTCATCGCTCGCTAAGTGGTATGTATATAACTCGAATACAATGCACTTCCACGGCTCACCACCAAGCCTCCTCTGCTCCTCTGCAGTTGCCCTTCCACCAGTTAAGGCATTCATTAATTTCTTCTCAGCGAGGTCTGGTGGATCTGTTAAGTGTATTGCATACTCTGGCCTACTCTTACTCATTTTGCCTCCATCGAGGCCTCTGAGTAGTTTATGGTATATGGAGGCCGGCCTCTTCAATGCTAACTCATTTTCAAATCTATCAGCTAGGTCTCTTGTAAGTCTTAAGTGTGGATCTTGATCCACACCAACGGGTACCAATACATACTTAAAGCCTCCATACTCATCCAGCTGTAGGTGTAGTATGTCTGCTGCCTGCGTCAATGCAGCCATTATTTTAGCTGGTGATAAATCACCATATATAGCCTTCATCTCAGCCTCTGATACCTTCCTTGAAAACAACTGTATGAGTCTATAGTAGGAGCTATCCATACTTGTCTGGTAGTAAAACTCTGCATTATCCGGGTTAATGCCCCAGGCTAATGCATGTGCAATAAAATCCAACCCCTTCTTGACGACGCTATCTCTATCCTCTCGTCTAACAGCATATGCCTCTGCATCCGCAATAGCCATCTTAACAAAAACCCCTTTCTCCTGGAAAAACCTCAACTCCTCATAAACCATTGCAGTCCCTAAATGGGGGTCGCCACTAGGCATAAGCCCCGTTAAAACAGCTACTTTCCCACCAGACTGGTAGGCGTTAAGCCACTGGTTGAAGTCCCTGTGTCCAAAGATCACACGGCGAGTAAAGTACTTGTGGTTAATTATGTAGCTATTTAATACCTCATCTATAGGTCTAATACCAAACTCTACGAGTAGCCTCTCATAGTTCTCTATAGCGATGTGTCCCCATGGATCAAGCACAATACTCATAAAGTCACCCTTCACTAACCCGTTTGTCTAAACTGTGTTTTATTTTAAACCCCAAGTAGTAATACCTCGGTCTATATTTAAATCACGTCAACTCAGAGTAGAATTAATAATGTTTTAACTAATATGTTTTAACTGATAATCGACCTACGTTGCTAGAGCTTTAGCGAGTCCCGGCGGCGTGTCTACGGGGAGTCCACGTGCTACCCCCGTGTGGTATGCTATTAATTGAAGTGCTAGTGCGACGGAGACTGGGTAGAGGTATTTAGAGGATTGCGGTATTTCCACAGTAAGATACCTAGTCCTAAGCCTCGACTCTATCGATATAATGTTCGTCCTCCTCGACTCTAGCTCACCAATTACTTTCAAGTAGAGTGGATGCGCCTGCTCTTCATACGGCTCTATGAGGATAACGGGGAATCTCGGGGTTATTATAGATACTGGTCCATGGCGGAGCTCACCGAGTTGATACCCCTCAGCGTGGAGTAGTGATGCCTCCTTGATCTTTAAAGCCCCCTCAATTGCGACGGGGTACGCTATACCACTACTAGTAATGTATACCCCTATAGCGTCCTTTAATTCACGCGCCACTTTAACCGCCTTCTCCTCAATTAATGGAATATACTCCTTCAACTTCTTACTATGGCTCCGTACCTCATCAACTAGGACCTTGTGATCATCCATTTTACGCAGCCCTGAGAAAACACCAGTGTAGGATGCAAGTAAGAGTAGCGCTATGAGAGTCGAGGTAAAAGTCTTTGTAGCTGGAACAGCGAGCTCTGGGCCTGCGCCAATAGGTAGATATACATTTGACTCGAGTGCAAGCCTTGAACCAACGTTGTTTGTAATACCAATAATCACGGCGCCCCTCTGCTTAGCCTGCTTAACGCTGGTGATTACATCGCTTGTTTCACCACTTTGACTTATGGCGACAACCACTGTCCCCGTCTCAA
>JAJHRV010000064.1 GCA_020833525.1 Thermosphaera sp. | reverse complement strand
AATCTAGTTCACTAACGGATTTAAACACGCTGATGACTGCGATGTCGTATTCACCGGTTATATCGTATACTGCCTTCACGTTTGGCTCTCTACTGAGGGTTTCTTCTACCTCCACAATGTGTGCTCCATCAACTTGTAGTAGTGTTAATGCATAAACATCATATCCTAATCTCCGGTAGTCTAATAGAATAGTGTATGCTTTGATCAAGTTATTTCTCTCGAGGCGCTTAATCCTCGAATGAATGAGAGAAGGCGCTTTCCCCAGGGATTTCGCAATTTCACGAATACTCAGCTTTGAGTTTTTAATCAATAGCCGAATAATCTCCAAGTCTAAATCGTCCACGTACATATATTGTGGATTTAAACGCATGTCTATTTCCCCAGCCACAGTTCTAATTCCACACGTACGTTTATTCATAACTACAAAGTATTGGTATTTAAAAATTGTCCAATTGATTCATGTTCCAAATAGAAAATCATCAAAGTAGTAATGGCGATCTACGCATGAGCGTTCACTTGGACAACATTAAGTGGGTTGAAGTCCACTACACAGACATCATGGGTAGACTCAGATCTATTTCTACCGGTTTCACAGAGGATATAGTCGTTGGTATTGATGGAAGTAATATTGGAGTTGAAAACGTTGAAAGTAGCGATGTCTTAGTTATCGGAGACCTAGAGACTCTTAGAAAACTACCCTGGAGTATTGACTGGGGTAGAATTATAGGAAATATACATAAGAGTAGGCAAGTCGTTCACCCACTGGACTCTAGGAGTGTTGCTAAGCGTGTAGAGGAGTACACAGTGAGAGAGCTGGGTTTAACTCCTCTCGTAGGGGTTGAATTAGAGTTCTTTGTATTTCGGGATATTGTTGTTAACTACGATCCTCCATTTACTCATACATACGTGGTTAGCCCTCTTGATAGGTCAATTAGGGGAGTTTCAAATTGCTATCAATCACTCAACAATGTATTGGAGTCTTACAGAGGTGAGTTAGCTAAGACACTCATAGAGAGTTTTTACATCAATGTAAATTCACACCACCACGAAGTCGCATCTAGTCAATTAGAGCTCTCACTAAACCCTAGCAAGCCACTAGTATTAGCTGATAGCGTGCAGACAGCTAAGTATGTTGCTAGAAAAATAGCTGAGTTTAAGGGACTTAAAACATCTTTTGCTCCAAAACCACTACCAGGTGAAAATGGCTCTGGAATGCATATACACATTAGTCTATGGAGAAACTCCCAGAACCTATTCTACGACCCCAGCGACAAGCACGGAGTTTCACAAGTGGCGAGGTACTTTATAGGTGGTATTCTACAACATGTTAGAGCGTTATCGGCTCTAGTGGCTCCATCAGTCAATAGCTATAGAAGACTAGTACCTGGATATGAAGCACCTGTATACGCGTACTGGGGGTATAAGAACAGGAGTACTTGCATTAGAGTACCATTTGCACTCAGTGAAAACGCTGCTAGAATAGAGTTCAGAGTACCAGATCCCACGGCTAATCCATATATAGCATTAACAGCAGTGATCTTAGCTGGCTTAGACGGTGTAAAGAAGTCAATAGATCCTGGAGATCCTCTAGATACGAGTGCATATAGATTTACGAAGGTTCCCAGAGAGAAGAGGCTTCCAGCCAGCCTACTAGAAGCTATTGAGGAGTTAGAGAACGACAATGACTTCCTAAAACCCTTGTTTACACGAGAGCTTGTAGAGACATATATTGAAGCTAAGAAAAAGGAGTATATTGAAGTATCACAACACCCATCAGTAATGGAGATCCTCATTTATACTTAATTCGAGACAGAGTCGTTTTATGAAGGGGTTTCACAACCAAAGACGCTTTAAGGTTTCCTTAGCGGGATGATCTAAGGTACCATAAGAGCTCGTTCTAAGCTTACATTCACCTACTGTGGACTGGTGCTGTGGATTCTATAAGTTGTACTATTTTTTGAGCTACATGTAGAGGGGTCATTGAAATCACTCTTACACCAGTTTGCCTCAATTTTATAATGCCTTCTAAATCTTCTCTAAGTATTAACAATTGTTTCGCTCTGTAGACACCATGTAGGCTCTTCGGCAGATCCCTGGTTATATCATAGGTTGTAACAATCGGGGTAACAACGTAGACTTGGTGTCCAAGGGAACGTAGTTCAGTCGCCAAGTGTATTAATTGGTCTATTCTCCCACTACTAGTTCTTGTAAAAATAAAGATGAAAGTACTTTCTTTTGGCAACATGTAGAGGAGTTTTTCAAGCACTTGGCTCCAGTTCTCTGCGTGAAGCGTCGTATTCACTCCACTTATTGCCGTGTTGGCAATTGCATTCATTATTCTATTATACCCCATAATTCCGTGAGCGAGTTTACCGGAGTCTAGTACTTGTGATTCATTGAAGACTATAATAGACTGTGCATAGCCTCTTCTAGCGGCATATCGAGCTATAGAAGCTATGACTCTGGCGGATTGCTCGAAGATCGATTGATTATAAGGCCCCGTCCACATATCTCTGCAGGCATCTAGCACATATAGTATTCCTTGGTATGATTCCCTCTCAGCCTCCCACACTGCAAGCCTCCCACTCGACGCGTAGACTCTCCACACAATTCTCTTTAGTTCATCAACGGGCCTGTACTCTCTGATATCGTAGAACTCTATGCCTTCACCCGGTGTCCTCGTCTTGACTAGTCCAATACTTCTTGTGAACGCATATAGTCTACGCACTATAACAGGGTCTATTGCCGGGGGTATAGATAACTCTAGTTTGCTCCCTATTTTGAGTTCCGGTGATTTAAATAATCCTAGAGGATCTCGTATAACTACTTTAAAGGGGCCTATCCAATGAAGCCCCGTTCTAGCTCTAAACTCAAATTCTAATACTACAGTAGTCTTGCCCGGTATTGTAAGTACACCTGCTTTGACACCATTTATCAACATGAGAGTGCTCTCATACTCTAAACTATACTCTAAGAGCAGGATTGAGTGGCTGCTCCTATTTACTATTCTATATTTCACTAGTAAAGGCTCCCTCTCCGTAGTGTATGAAGAACTCCCCTCAACCACTAGATCTTCAATTAACCCCATTGCTATCTCTACATAAGTCTTCATTGAAACATATAGCGAAAGTAATATTGAGAAAACAACTAATAGCCTATAGTCAGCAATAATAGCTAGTGAAGCGGTGAAGGCTAATAAGGCTAAATACGCTCTCCCTCTCTGGGTAATGACGATGTCCATGTGTACTCAGCCCCATACTTATCTATAAGCTTCTCTAGAAACTCACTAGTGAATTTAACGAGCTTTTCCACTGCTCTACCCCAGAATAAGACTATAGGTAGTCTCCTCCTCCCTGAAGCCTTCATGTAGAGCTTTACACTCCAAGTCCATGTCTTCACAGCTCTCTCGCGATCTCCAAGAAGCTCACCAAGCTTCTCAAGCGAGACGGGGTCTTCAAATCTCGCACTCCATAAGAGTTGAGCTACTTCATCTAATACACTATATACACTAATGTAGTCGCGAGGCGTTGGCTTGATCTTCCTTGTGAACACGTCTTTCCTTAACTCAGCAAAAATCCCTATTTCCTCCTCTCTCTGCTCCTCTAAGCGATTATCTCGCGCAGTTGTTTTATTCCTCAAGAATGAGTCATATATGAAGAGCATTAGTGCAAGTAAAAATAGGTTCTTCACCATGGGGGATCCTAGAAGAGAGAGATACGCGTCTGTAGCTGACACTAAGAGTGGGGGTAGCCATGTGGATGGGTGGAGTATTATTGGGGATACGAGTACAGCGGTGTATAGAATACTCCTGATATCCCCCTTCATAGCTTGACTCGCTAGGTAGCTCAAAGCATCCGAGGTATTTAAACTAACCGTGGGGTAATGTACTGCATCTAGAGCAATAGTGCAATCTACTCTCCCCTCGCACAAGTATTGAAATACGTCTTCAACGAATACATGGTACTCCGTTCTATTAGAGTCGAGGACTTGATTTAGAAATATTGAGCCATCACCAATAACTAAAACCTCAGTCTCATTCACTACCTCGTGGGAGGCTACTGCAACTCTTTCTACACCACTACGGACTTGAATTAATTCTCCACTTGGTTTTAAGAGGTAGACTGCTCCCGGGTGAACCTCGTCTTCCATTTGAACGTATCCCACTTGAACACCTCCAGTAACGCTGGAGGCTTTATCCAGTGTAAGCGAGTGGTCTTTAATAACGTGAATTATAGCTTTAGGGTAGTAGTATCGAGGGTATTCTATTGGGAGAGGCCCAAATCCACTATTTAATATCACTCCAAAAACTACGAGAATTCTATCTCCATTAACTCTAATACTCGAATTCACAGCTACTAAGAGGTTATTAGAGTTCACTGTTTCATCAGCTATTAATAGCTTTACTCTTCTACACTTGGATTTCAAATTGTTTACAATCTCAAGGGACTCTTCAATAGTGAATGGTTTTTCAGGCGATACTGTAGTGAAAACACATATCTCTCCATTAATGGAATCAAGCTTGTTGTAGTCTAAAACCATGTACACTGTGTAATTCCTACTCAGTAACTCAAATAGTCTTAATGTCCCTAGGGGAAGGGGGCTAATAGGCGATGCCCCTACAGGGATACCGGGGACGAGGGGTCCTTTCTCGACTAGTGTAATAAGCCCTATTAGTAGAGTGAGAACAAGTAGAGTGCGAGATATATAGCTACTCTTTTTCACTCTTTCGCTCAGTAGCGTAGACATATGTACTCAGCCTCAATAAGTATAGTGAAGACGATAATAGCGAGAATCCAACTAGTAGTGTTAATAGTGAAGTCCCAACGTATCCTCTCTCCATATAGCCAATGGCTAATAGTAATAAGTAGAGGGAAAGGAGCATTACTATAATACCCAATAAGAGTAGAATTGGCATTAGCTTACGCTTAACTTCAAGTTTCTTCATGGAGCTACACCTAGAATTCTAAATAGTAAATCAAGTACCGTTATAACCTCATAGCCATAATCCACAAACTTCTTCCCTAGGAAAACACCCAGTTCTTGGAAACCGGGTTGAATCACTCCGAGCCATCCTTTCTCAGGGTAGACTAGTTTAATGGAGGATGCATAGATAAGGAGCAATAGAGTGAGTGATGCATATAGTAGGCGCCTAGGTGCTTCAAGAGGATCTATAATCGTGTGTAAATACCTTACAAGCAATACTAATAGTATGAAGAATAGGAATGGAACTATGTATTTAGAAAAGACCTCCGGAGTATGAGTCACAATGTACTCCCGTACATCCACTAATAGTATGTCAAATACCATAGTGTAAATAACAGGGTAGAATAGAAAAGCTACACTCACATAGAGTATCCAGTTAGATAGAGGAGTATAAAATACGTCAATATCCTTGGTTTCGAGTAGTTTATTAATGGAAATGGAGTAAGACGGCTTAATAAAGCCTGTGATGATCTCGGCGATTCTCTCGACAGTCAAGTATACATATACTACGCAGGCAAGTACTAGGACGATCTTTGTTATCGGTGATGTAAGTATAATCAATATATTAGGGTTAAGTGATGATTGTTGAATTGTAGTATTCGTGAATAGGAGGACTAAGGTATGTGTAGTGAAGTAAGCCGCTATAAACACCGGGATAACTATGATTAATGGCGTAAGTATTGCCCTCATCCACGTTTTTATAGAGTATCTCAAGTACTTCACTTCTCCACCTCTTAAAACCATGGTTAGAGTATCTAGTACGAGATACGTCGCGAAGAAGACCAATATTGTTACTTGGAGATAACTCAGCCCCAGAGACATAGTGCTTGCAATTACTGGAATTAAGTAGGCAAAAATATTCCCCGTTAATAGAGCAAGCACAGTGGAAAACACGATAAGTATATTAGTAGATAAAACAACTAATCCTTCCAATCCAATGGTCGTCAATTGCGGGGTAGTAAGTACACTATTCAGAGCTGTAAAGAAGGGGGTGTATAAAGTAGCAGCGATAACTACTCGCTTAGCCCCTTCTAGGATTAATTCCAGCCTCAATCCTCCTCACCAAGTCACCATAGTGCTTTGGAATGAGCTCTCCTGCTTCTCTACTACCGGAATACCTGTACATTTCATAAGCCATTGTTATTTCATCAAAGATTTCAAATAATTCAGGTGCTAGCTTACTACGTACCAACTCTAGGTACTCTCTATGAGTATTACTCGGCTCTAGCTTCACTCGAGTATATTTCTCAACTACGTGAACAGACCTCCAGTACATGTCAAGTAATAGATCACTAGTTGTTATATAAGTAGGGGTAGACTTG
>JAJHRV010000011.1 GCA_020833525.1 Thermosphaera sp. | reverse complement strand
ATAAAATCACGTAGTCTACACCATGCCTCTCGAGGTAGTCTACGAGAACCCTGAATAATTGAATTAAACCATGCTACGGCAGTGAAAACTCATTATACACAACGAGGAGGTTCCACCGGCAAATACCCTAATAGGTGCTCTGAGGAAACCACCACTAACTACAATAATTGGGGGTAGGTATACATATGAATCTATGCCTGCAACCTCCCTTAAACCAAGGTTTTTCACAACATGCATAGCACCAATAACTCCAACTAAGCCAGTATCTGGTAGTGAGACGAGTGCGAAGCTCGGTTTCTCCAGCTCAATGGGGGAGTACTCAGTAATGTGGAAGTCTCCAATCCACTCCTCTCTATAAACACCACTAGCCGAGTACATGTCGTGCACCACTATCTATTATCAAACTCAATATATTAGACTCGTTAATCAATCTTCAGGCAGATGTTATAGTGGTACATCAACTGGTTTAGACTTGGAATTAATCCACACTCTAAGACTCCACGTATCTATATAGTTCTCTTAATGTATATATAGATTATTTAGACGGTCTATATATTCCTGATCCAAAATGACTTATATTCACGGGTGTAATAATTGAATAAGCGTTTAACTCTAGTAATAATTGCCGTAGTAGCTGTAGTTGTAGTAGGTGTCTTAACCACTCAAATTATACCCAGAAATCCAGCAACTACGACTACAACCACTCCAATTAGTGAACTAAGGGGGCTCATACTACAAGGTGCTGGCGCCACTTTTCCATATCCACAGATCTCTGAATGGGCTAGAAGATTCCAGGACAAATATGGTATTCAAGTGGTTTACCAATCTGTAGGTAGTGGTGCTGGACAATCCATGTTTCTCCAGAAAGCTGTTGATTTTGGCTGTAGTGATCCACCACTATCAAGAGATAAGTGGAGTCAGTACAAGGAGTCAATAATCCAAGTCCCATGGTTGTTTGGACCCGTAGTAATAGTCTACAATATACCAGAACTACCAGGCAACTACAACCTAAAACTAGATGGCATTGCAATAGCGAGAATATACAAGGGTGAAATCACATACTGGAATGACCCATATATAAAAGAGTTAAACCCAGAAGTAGCGGATAAACTACCAAACAAAGAGATCATAGCTGTGCATAGAAGCGATTCAAGTGGCACAACAGAGATATTCACGACTTTCCTCTATAAAGCATCCAGCGGAGTGTGGCCTAGTGAACTAGTAGGAAAAAGCATTAATTGGCCTGTAGATACAACTGGGAGAGGTATTGGAGGTAAGGGAAATGAGGGCGTTACAAGTGCAGTGGTTCAAACACCATATTCAATAGGCTACGTTGAGTGGAGCTATGCAATTAAAAACAACCTTAGAGTAGCAAGTATTAAGAATGCAGCTGGAAACTTCGTACTCCCCACGAGTGAGACTCTACAAGAGGCGTTGAAGAAAGCTAATATTCCATCATCCCCTCTAGACGATTTCAGTGGAATACTTGATAGTGTTATATATACACCTGGTGAAAAAAACTACCCTATACTGGGTCCAAGCCACATATTGATTTGGCGCGTGCAGGATGACCCTAAGAAAGCTGAGGGATTGAAGCTCTTCTTGAAGTGGGTTGCCGAGGAGGGATATAACTACATTGTAGAGGGATATATAGCTCCACCAGAGAATGTAAGACAACTCCTCGTAAAGGCAGCTGAATTGATAACAACCCGGTGATCTAGGGTTTGCCGAAGTCTAAGAGAGATAAATTGTTTTTCACATCACTTATCCCTTTCTCCATTTCATTACTAAGTATGCTCTTACTCTTAGTCTCTATATTGTTTTTTAACTCTATAGAATCCCTAAGTGCTTATGGACCGTCACTATTCGCAAAGACTGTCTGGGATCCGGAGAATAGCGTTTATGGAGTACTTGGCCCCATTCTCGGCACTATTATAACATCACTTATTTCAGTCAGCGTCTCACTAGTTTTATCTCTCTCACTCGCTATTACGATAGCTGAGTACCTCAAAGGATACTTAAAGAAGATCGTTTCAAGCATAGTAGAGTTTATGGGTGGACTACCCACAATTATATACGCTGTGTGGGCTTCAGAATACCTTGTTCCATTCTTAAAGAACAATGTAATGAAGCCACTACATACTTCGCTTCCATTTATACCTTTATTCTCATGTAGACCCATAACAGGCTTCTCTACCTTCGCAGCCGGCGTAGGGCTTGGAATATCCACTGTTCCCTATGTAGCTTCGATAATACTCGAAGCATATGAGAATATTCCATTAATCTATAGAGAGGCCTGCTACGGTATTGGAGCCACAAAATACGAGGCTATAAAAACACTACTCTCTCTTACAAGACCAGCAATAATTGCTGCATTAATTCTTGGATTCGCGAGATCGCTGGGTGAGACCACAATAGTAGCTCTCACAATAGGAAACTCGATGACTCTAACCCCGTGTCTCTTTGCACCAGGCTATACTGTCTCAGCCCTAGTGGCTTCTCAATTTGCAAATGCTTTTCTTTATCAACACGCTGAATCAGTATTGTATGCATCGATGCTAGTTACTACATTGATCTCGATTATTCTAAGTCTATATGCTTCTAAATTGATCATTGATTGGAGGTCGAAGGTGGTTGTATAGCTGGAGGAGGATGAGGGAGAGGTTATTTAAAATCACTGTGTTTGGTGTAGCTATACTGGCATTAACCCCTTTCTTCCACTTGATAATAGTGGTATTTATTAATGGCCTTCCCACTATACTAGAGGCTGGATTGGAATTCTTCGTTGGTCTACCACCAACACCCTTGTCGAGGGAGCTTGGTGGAATAGCTCCATCACTAGTTGGCACATTTCTAATGACTATGATTTCTCTTCCGATAACCATAGTACTCGGTTTATTCACAGCTATATTAGTCACTGAGTTTCCAAAAAGTAGGATTTCGATCTTGGTAGATACTGTTGCAAAATCCCTCTCCAGCGTCCCAACTATTGCTGTGTCTATGGCTATGTTCTCGCTTGTTGTCGTATTAGTCAATACCATCCCAGAACTCAGAGCGTTTTTAAACCCCGCAGGCTCCGCACTAACTGGCTCACTTGCACTCGTCATAATTGCACTGCCCTTTTCATACACTTATTTCTCTACATTTCTACGCTCTGTACCAGCTACTTATAAAGAGGCAGCCTACTCTATTGGCATGTCTAGGTGGGCTGTTATTGTAAGAGTAGTTATCCCTGTAATCAAGAAGAGTATACTTGTAGCAGTACTAATGACCATGGCGAGGATCATGGGTGAAACAGCCGCATTGCTCTTCACAGCTGGTAGATATAGAAGTGGCTTACCAGCGTCTATAATTAGCCCTGTAGACGCAATACCACTCCTAATATTCGACTATATACTATCTCCCTTCGAGGTGTGGCATAGAGTGGCTTGGGGTGCAACACTCATCCTCTTACTTTTCTACATGTTGATTTTCTTCGTGGTTAAAGTAGTGGTTAAAGAGGTGAAGTTGGTGTAATGTACGCAGTTGAAATGAACAATGTGAATTTGTACATTGAAGGACACCATATACTTAAAAATATATCGTTGAAGGTGCCATATAATACAGTATTCGTAATAATGGGGCCCTCGGGTTCGGGTAAAACAACAATACTAAGGGTCATTAATAGACTCATAGACTTCGTTGAAGATGCACGTGTCGAGGGGGATGTAAAAGTGCTGGGTTATGATGCTTTCAGAGTTGATCCATACGAGTTGAGGAGAAGTATTGGTATGGTATTCCAAGTACCCAACCCGTTTCCCCACTTAACAATATATGAAAACGTGGCTATCGCGGCTAAGATCAATGGCGTGGCGAGAACAAAGAGGGATTCAGATGACATTGTAAAGTGGGCTCTGGAAAAAGCAATGCTGTGGGATGAAGTCAAGAGTAGACTAAACGATCATCCACATAAACTCAGTGGTGGACAAAGGCAGAGGCTTTGCTTAGCGAGAGCACTCGCCATGAAGCCGAAGCTACTACTCCTTGACGAGCCAACTGCTAATATAGACCCTATAAATGCTAGGAGACTAGAAGAGGCGATTGTTTCACTGAAGGATGAAGTTACAGTTTTAATGGTTACACATAGTCCACACCAGGCAGCTAGAGTTGCAGACTATGTTGCTATAATATATGATGGGAGAATTATTGAGCAGGGTCCAGCTAGCTACTTGTTTTTGCATCCATCCACGGAGATCGCTCAAAAACTCCTCAGGGGTGAGTTATAGTTGTCTCTGAGACATCGTAAACTAGAGGTATTGGTAAACGAATTAAACCGCGTAACTCAGAGACTTAAGAGCGCATTGCACGCAACACAGAGGTTAATTGAAACAAGTGAACTCGAGGAGAGGCGTAGATTATGGAGCGAAATAGAAGATACCGCAGTACTACTCGATGAATTGCGTGGACAATTCATAAATGAGGTATTGTTGTTTATAGCACAGGAGCAACCACTGGGAAGAGACCTCTTAGTATCCCATGTATTACTAAGTATAGCGTATGATGCCCTCAGGATTTCTAGGTACTGTAGGGAAATAGCTAGAATAGACTCTATGCTCGCACCTACATCTGGATTATATAAACTAGTAGACTTATCCCACACGTTTAAGAAAGCAGTTGAAGCAGTAGAAGCCGCTCTGCATGACCTCGAGGAATTCAATACACGTAGAAAGAACATTGTCGCAGAAATAGATAGATACATCGATGAAGTGTACAAGACCACGCTACTAGAAGTCGCATCAAGCGACACTGTTCAGAGGGAATTAGCGTTAAAAGCACTATTGATGAGACATATCGAGAGAATAGTAGACCACGCACAATACATAGAACAATACCTGGAAAAAATAGAAAAGTAACAAATATATATCGACGCCGTTTAGAGCGTAACTGTAGCTCCGGTTTTAAACAATCCTTAGCAATACAAAAATCATATACGAGGAATCCTTGCTACCTATAACCCTAGAAATAAATGTCCTTGTAGGAATTATACACTAAGCATGTCTCTATAGCTGTAGACATTAATCTCGCATTGTTTTTCCAGAAGGAGCTCGGTAAATGACCATTAGACTATGTAATAGTCGCCAGAGCCCACGCGAAGACATAGCTATTACAACTATTTGAAGCTGGTATACCGTTCTATTAACATCTTGATTCAACCTCTCGTTTAACTCTCCACGGAATCTCTCAACCCATTCTTGTGCAATCTCCATGGTTTTCCCAGAATATGGTGATTCCACGGGTTATTCTCCATGACTAATTCTCTCAGAGTTGTGCATTTGAGTATTTCTGCACATGGTTGTCTAAGTGCTTAAATGCCATAAAAAGCATAAGCGGATCTAAAGCTAGCTCGACGGGGATTTACGTGCCCTAATGACTATGAAGCCGGCATCTTCGTGCAGGCTTATGAGGGGTTCCTCCAGGGTCTCTGGCTTACCCGGTTTGTTTCTCACTAGTGTTGACACGTAGAGTTCTGGGTTAAACCCTGTTGTTCCTAGTAGTTCTTCGACTTGGTTGACCGTGTAGAACTTGGCGTATTTATAGAATTTGTGTCCTCTTTTAGCCAGCTCGAGGTAGTAGTGACCCCAAGTACTATCCGCTGGTACAAATCCAAGTATTAATCTACCAGCCGGAGCTAATACTCTGTTTGCTTCGCGTAGTGCTTGTACTGGGTTGTCTAGGAAGCATAGTGTTACAATTATAAATACTCCACCAAATGAACCACTTGGAAACGGTAGGTTTTCACCGCTTGCCTTCACAGTCTTCAAACCTCTGGAAGCTGCACTACTTAGCATCGAATCCGATGGATCTACTCCAATGTCTATACCTAGTGGAGTAGCGAATCTACCTGTTCCAACGCCTACTTCAAGCCATGGACGTGGAATCCCACGCGATGCAATTTCAACTGCTTTGAGCTCGCTAAGATATAGATCTCTGTGTTTTTCATACCACTCATCGTAGTCTCTCCAATACTCCTCGAATGGCTGGATAACCATGAACACTGCCCCTCCTCGACTACTATCTATGCTTGAAGTTCCTTATGAGGTATACTGCTCCTGCGTACTCTGTCTTTAACAATAGGTTCTTTCTCACTAGCTCCTCTATTATTCCAACAGGGTCTTCGACTCTGTCCTTCAACGCCTCTACTGCATAATCGTATCTCAATGGGTGAACAGCAGTTGTGTTTAAAAGCCATGTGGCGGGGTCTCCACTAATCATTCTTGGTGGAGGCTCTGGCATGTTTAGTAGCTCTACTCTCTCAGCACCCAGCATCCCTTTGAATTCTTCATAGGCCTCTATTAAATCCTCCTCTGTGGGTGGTTTGACGAAGGATTCTGCTGGTGGTCTTATGGGTATAGAGATATATGCCTTAGACAATCCTAGCTCTTTGAGGAATAGAGCTGTATCTCTATACTCCTCTCTACTTGTGTTCACTCCCCGGACTAGCATTGTCTCAGATATCAATACTCCCTTGTATCCTACTGCAAACTCCTTAATCCCCTCTAGCACTCTCTCTAGTCTCAGCGATGGGTGCGGCCTATTAATCTTCCTCCACACATCTTCCCCCACACTGTCCACCTTGACCGAGACGAGGTCGGCTGACTCTAAATCCCCGCGTACACTCTCCATCCATAGTAGAGATGCATTGGTTAAAACAGCTACTCTAACCCCGGTTTCTCTCTTAACAAACTCTATAGTTCTACCAAGACACGCATCTAGAGTTGGCTCACCATCCGGTACAAAAGTCACGTAGTCAACACTATCTCTGTTTTCCACAGCGAAGTCTACTATTTCACTAGCTATATCCCTCCAGTCATAGAAGCACTTCCTCTCCACAGTGAAATTACTTGTCCGGCCCAGCTGGCAGTATATACAGCTATAAGTACAAGTCTTGTAGGGGACATTGTTGACTCCGAGACTACGACCAAGGCGCCTAGAGTAGACTGGTCCAAAAATATACTTAGCCGTAAAACCACCAATCTATAACAATGTTATCGACCCCCTAATAGTTTCCCTGAAAGAGCCTCAATGCGTGATATGAGTGTGTTTTAAAAGCCTGGTTTCCTGGTGTAAGCGAGTTGTGTAGTGACTCCTCAATACCGTGTCCAATGCTATACCTCTATTATTTCACCTGGTTTTATGAATCTCTTGTACCATCTCTCGTAGAGTTCCGGCGTTACTACGTGTAGTTGTATTGGTGCATCTATGAGCTCTCTATATACTGCCACCATTATATCGTATTTCAAGTTTACATTCTCTGTAATAATGAGTATGTCTATGTCGCTGGAGGCCGTGTATAATCCCCGCACTACGGAGCCAAATACATATATTTTTGCACTCGGATCGAGGAGTTTCACGATCTCCTTCACTCTCTCAGCAACCACAAGGTAATTCTTCAAGTACTCTAAGTTGGATTTATATTGAGTCGACAATGGGTTTAAACACCTCTAGTATGAATCTACCTATATCTTTAACTTCTTCAATAGTGTACTTGTATGGTAGATACCTCGAGGATATGTAGGCCTCCTCTAGTCTTGCAACATAGTGTAGATTCTTCACATCATTAACTAATACAAGTATTCTCGGGTCTACTCTACCGAGCTCTCTAATCAACTGCCTGAGAGAATGGGTTCTAGGATATGAGCCAGTGTAGACAAGCAGTTTATACTTTAATATGAGTTGACAGTACTGCTCGAGGCTAAATATTGCAATGTCTGCCTCTCCCTCCTCGATTAGTCGCCGTGCATTCCTGAGAAACGACTCAGCCCTACTCCTCAATAACTCAGCTTCTTCAAAACTCACATTAAACCCCTGAAATCTATGATTTTAATGTATTTAATTATTTAATAGCGATCTCTACTCCCACACCTCCATCTCCATACACGTCTCTATAGTAGTGTACTAGGTAATCTCTAACCTCCCGGTTAAGCGGGAATCCCCGCCATTCATAGCGGGGAGGAAGTCATTCATATACAAGGCGCTAAAGCCATGACTATGTATGATCTAGTTGAAACTGTGTCCTCATAGTATTTAAAATGAATTTGACGCTAGTGTTATTTAATCACTCACTCGAGAACGGTATATCACCATATAACTTCCACTCCCCTTTTTCTTCGCCACCCATGCTATCTCTGTCTCCAGTCACTATTGGTGCATGGTGCTTTATTGCTGTCCACGGTATGGTTGAATCTATTAGACTCTGTGTCCTCTCTTTTAGTTCCGGGTTGCTTTTCAGCATCTTGTCTCCTTCTACTTTTATCTTAGCTGACTCTACGTAGTCACTTAGTTTTAAATCAGTGGCTTTAAAGTACATTGATTTAAATGTCTTTATCTCCTCTATGTTTCTGAAAACCGGGAGTGTATTCCTCAACCAGTGTAACACAAGCTCGTAGACGGCATTTACGGGTAAAATACCAGTTATTTCCGTTTGTCCCTAGATGGTCATTCCCCTTCATTTTAGGTTTTTCAGGGTCTCATCTAGGGACTTCCTCCTCGCCCACTCCTTCACTGGTAGCACTGCTACCTCTGGAGTGGGTTCACTGGGCATCGGGGTGAACGGCACGCACCCCTCGGGAGTTGGATGGTTTATCGAGGCAGGGCCCCTCATCAACCCAGTAGTAAGGAACATGGTCAGAGTTTATAAACCTAACTCCTAAACATCGCTATGAAACAGCCTCTCAGGTTCATTACCCATGCTAGACCCTAACCAACCATAAACAACCCTAAAAGACCATAATAAGTGTTACTGCCCCAGCATTGCTCGCTCTGCGTTGATGCCTAGCTTACCATATGCCATTGTGAGAATGATATATGTATCGACTACTGCCTCCCCTTTCTCTTCCTTCAATACTCTTCCTCTTCTCTATCTAGTTCTCTCTCAGCCTCCTCTGCACTACCCCTACAACACTTCCAGACTCTATCCCATAGATCAAGGGGCTTCAATACTAGCTTCCCATTCTCCACGCATACCTCTAGAAGAGTCCCCTCCTCTATTTTAAGCCTCTCTCTTATATTTCTCGGCAAAGCTATGATTCCTTTCTTATAGACCTTTATCACCTGCCTCTCCACGAAGCCGACGCCGTGTATGGATTATACCGTGTACTAACTCGTATTCTTAACTAATTATTAAGCCATCGATGTAACTCGCTATAACATTTTGTATTTATACACATATAGCCCAATTGTTTCCTACATGAGAAGCATGAATTACTTTTACGCTTTGCTCTCTATTTCCTCCAGGATATCCATGACCGTTTGTTTCACCGTCTCTCTCGAGTTCATTGAAGGCTTAAACCCCTGCCTCTTTATCTTATCTATTCTTAGTGCTATTTTCTTAACGTCGCCCAGCCACCCTACTCCATGTAGTATTGGCTTGTACTTCTTCTCAACGTTCTTCAAGCCCATGGTTTCTATGACTATGTCTGCTAATTCATTAATTGTTATCCAGTCCTCCGACGCGACGTTGTATACTTCGAAGTAGCTACTCGTCTTCCTCCAAGCGGTCATAGTTGCCTCTACAGCGTCGTCTATGTATATGTAGCTTCTAACTTGCCCTCCATCACCAAGTATCTCTAGCTCGTGGGGGTTCTCCCTCAGCTTCACTATGAAGTCCCATATAACGCCATGTCTAAGTCTTGGTCCAGCTACATTAGCGTATCTTAGTGCAATGGCTTTAAATCCATATAGTTTTGCATACGCGTGAATCAAGTTCTCACAAGAAGCCTTACTAGCCCCATAAACAGAGACTGGTTTAACAGGGGCATCCTCGCCAACAGGGATTTCCAAGGGCTCACCATAGACAGAGCTAGAGGATGCGAAGATCAACTCTCTCACATTCCTCCTCCTCATAGCCTCCAGTAGGTTGAATGTAGCTACAATATTCTCATTGAAGTGCACCTCGGGGTTTGTAGTGCTAACTCTAACCTCGGGGTTTGCAGCATAGTGGAATACCGTATCTACACCGTCAACGACCCTCAATGCAACCTCTGGATCCTTCAAGTCCCCGACAACCAGTTCAATAGCACTAGAGTCAATATGCCTCTTGATATTGATTAACCTACCACTACTCAAGTTATCAACAACTCTAACCCAAAAACCCTCATTAACCAACCTATCCACAACGTGGCTACCAATAAAGCCAGCACCACCAGTAACGAGAACCCTCAACTAATACACCGCATACCCCTAGTCACAAACACATCAATAACCAAAACCTAAATATATTTACCTCAAACCACCACAGCGTGTATGCAGATGACCCTCGATTACCATGCATTTAACAGGCTTCATCACGGGTGTTCCCAGCGGCTTAGTCAAGACGCTTACAGCTCTCATTGGAGCACTAGTATTCACGACCGCAAACAGCGTTTCCCCGCTAACGGTACTTGATGGTATTTGTGAATACTTGTAATTCCGTTAGCGGGGTTGCATCTCTGTGTGGGTTCACCTGCTTCACCCACACTTCATGGGTGCCCGTCGAGCCCAACGCCACGGGGCTCCCATCTGAGTTTAGGTACTTCAACCCGATGTTTACTGCTCCTACGACGTCTCTCTCGAGGACTCCCCCATTAACCCACGCTACTCTGAGGGCTACCTTTACTACCTTCGCTCTCTTAAGCCCCTTCACCGCAGAGCGGATCACCAGGGGCTCAAACCACTTAATCCTCTTGCCCGTAAACGGGTCTCTTGACGAAGTCCCCTTCTCAGAGATTTTGACGACGTGTATGGGCTTCTCATCGAGTAGCTCAATTAGTTTCTTAACACTCCACTGGTGAATCCTATGCCTTAATTTACTATTAGCATCCTCCTCCATCCTCTCCTTAGCCTTTTCATTAATATTGCCAACCACTACGACAGCTCTATTTTCAATAGCGAGGCTCCCTATGAGCTTAGCTGTCTTCCTCAACACATCCTGCTTCCTCTCCCTCTCTCTGAGCTTCTTGAGCTTTTCCTTGACCTCTCTAGTCTTTGTTGACTTACCTTGTGTTATTCTCTTTCTCCTCTCAGAGTAGGCTATGACAATTCTACCAAGACTTGTTTCAACCCTGTAGACATCTGTGAGAGAGTTGCTCTTAAATACTGCAACAGTAACATTGTTCTCATTAACATCTACAGCAACAACGTTCTTAGGGTTGTAGCTAACCTCAAACTCTCTAGTGAACGATAGATACACAACTATCTTCCTACCTAGAATCTTAAACCTCAACTCACTAGCTAGTCTCCAGCCACCGTAGAGGTATTTATGAAGTTGTTTGTGGTTTCTGTAGTGGAGCTCTACCCAGCCCCTGTGAGTCTTCAACTTAATGACTCCACCATCTAGTCTCCAGTCCTGCGAGTCTGAGTACGTTATCGTTACTCTCTTAACTTCTGGTTTATCCTTGTGCGCCTTACCCTTCTTCTTACGCTCTCTAAAGCTCTTAGCCCTCCTAGCGGCGTCTCTATAAGCACCCTTAATCACTCTAGTGGGTCACCACGGGTACCTCTCCCTAAACTTCTCGTAGAAAACACTATGTAGTGTCTCCTGGGAAGCCTTATACTTAACAGCGTACTCAACCATCTCAACAAGCATCTCCCTATAAGCACCCTCGATTTCCCTGAGAGCCCCCTAGCATACCTGTTTGCATAACACTCTAGAACAACTGTTCTAGTTAGAGTCTTTGATAGCTTCTCCAATACACTTCACCACTTCTTTGTATTGCTTAGATCTTTTACCATATATCCTAGAAGCAAATGAAGTAGCTATCTCTATGAAGTCCTCAACAGGCTCTTGAACGTAGTCCTTCGGCTCCTCCTGAAAAGCCACGTAGACATCTACTCCGAGAATTTTGAAGAGTGTTTTGAGGTACTCGAATCCAAACCTAGTTAATCTATCTCTGTGCAATCACTATTGCCTGTACCTCTTTCCTTTTAGCCATTTCAATAAGCCTCCTCAACCCCCTTCTATCCTCATTCAAACCGCTTGCAATATCAGTGACGACAACGTATTCAGCGCTTGGGAAGTTCTTGGAGACCCAGAGCTTCAAGGACTCGACCTGCCTCTCCAAGTCGTTCCTCTGGGTGTTTGAGGTGACTCTAGCATATATTGCCACACGCCTAACTCTCTGAACGCCTCTAAGAAGCCTCTCGACCTCGCTGTAGGGGATCCTCCACTTACCGTAGACACTATGAGCAACAATCCTACCAGTCTTAATCTACTTAATCACAGTAACCCTTGAAACGCCCAAAAGCTTCGCAAACTCCCTAGTACTAAGATACCGCTCACTCAACACATTACGCCAAGTATTTACAAGTATTCACAGGTATTTAAACTTATCATCAGTTCTGCAACAGCCTTCTGGGCTTGGAATGGGTTTTTCAGCTGGTGCAGTGATGTATATTGTGGTGGAGAGAATGCTACCCGAGACACTGCAAGAGTTATCGACTTGTAGAAAAATAGCTACAGTGGGCTTTTTCCTTTGATTCTACGTATTGCCCCCTCTAGACCTACTAGGATGACCCCTTAGAGACCACTTCTCTTCTGATCCCTATTAAAACGCCTGGTATATCACTAGCCAAACCGTCGACACCCGCCTCTACAAGTTTTAATGCATCTTCCCTAGTATTCACCGTCCAAGCCACTACTTTTAATCCATACCTATGTGCGAGGTTTACAGCTCTATTTGTTGCGAGTCTATACTGTGGTAGGACTATCTTGGCACCTAATCCAATAGCATCTAGTATTCTACCAGGTGGCCTAGCATATATCAACCCGGTAACAACAGCTGGGTTTAACCTCTTAGTAATGGTTAATACATCGTCGTAGAAGCTGATAACTGCGACTCTATCCACTACGCCATGCATAGATATCAATTCTAGTATTTTTCGAGTTGTCTCCGGCTCCTTGACCTCGATAAATAAGCCAATGTCTCTATTCTTAACAAACTCTAATACCTCCTCCAGCCTCGGAACCTGTTCACCTCCAATACTCACATTATCCTTAATCCACGCGTACTCAACGTTCTTAGCAACAACATCTACTCCAGCCACTCTCTTGAAGTCCGGGTCGTGGAGGAGAATTAATACTCCATCCCTAGTCGATCTAACATCAACTTCCACAATATCCACACCAATCCCCACAGCATAGTCGATAGATCGCAGAGTATTCTCTGGCGTCCTCCCCGCTGAACCCCTATGACCAACAACCGCGAATGGTTTAATAGATAGTTTCTCGAGGATTCTCATTCTCCAGAACCACCTCCATCCATGTCATGGCCGGATCTACGCTCATCCTTCACTCTGCCACCATATGGTAGTGCGATTACCACTCTACCATGGAGTATACTTCTAAGTCTCCCATTTAATTCCTCTATATCTCTAATCGATGGATCCAATTGCCCATTCTCTAAACCCTTCAACATACTGGCCACTAAGCGGAGGACACTGCGTTTTACTCCACTAGCGTATCCTCCAAACCTCTCTCTATCCATGAACACGTATTCGTGGATAAGGATGCTTCTCGATCCAGCCATAGACTTCAACAACGAGGCATTATTCTCGCAGAGAACCCCGAGATCTCCGAGGACAAAACCCACTTCCGAGTACCCACGCGGCCTCCTAGCACTCAGTGCCGCAATAATCATTGCCTCTCAACTCTCTCCAAGACCTCTACGCTAGGCCCCGGTCTATAGTCTAGTATAGAGAATTATTATTATACATAGTTATATAGCTGGGTCATTGATAATACGGGAATAGTATGTATCTAGCATAGAGATGGTGTCTGCTAATGGCTTATAGAGCACTAGTAATTCACGCTCTCTTCGACATCCTAGGTGGTGGAGAGTTATTTGCACTTAAACTATCACAGGCATTAATTGAGAGTAGATTCGAAGTTGAGTTATTGACTGCTACTCCAGTAGACACTGTGAAGCTTAGAGATATATATGGAGATATAGAGCCACCTAGGATCACTGTTAAGAGAGTGCGGGAGGCAGAGTACTTATCCAAGTTAATGCCCGGTAGACTCGTGAGGCTCAGGAGGCTAGTAGTGTATAGAGAGTACGAGTCACTCATGGAGACTGCAAGGAGGGAGTACGACATAGTATTCGACACTCAGAGCAACCTACCAACACCCGTGGACGTATCATACATACACTACCCAGCACTACTACCCACTAGGAGTGGTAGACTCGAGTGGGTTGTCTATAACTATTTAGTTAGACTACTAGCCAGAGATTATAAAACCCCTAGGTCTGGTAGAGTCTTGGCAAACTCTACTTGGACTGCCCACATGGTTTACAAAGTACATGGTGTTATACCAGGCATCCTCTATCCACCTGTAGATGTAGAATACTTTAGCACCGTGGCAAGTAACACTAATAGGGAAAAAGTAGTTGTGACGATTAGTAGGTTTACACCAGAGAAGAATCTAAGTAAAGTACTCGATGTAGCGAGGGATCTACCCGACTATCAATTCATACTAGTAGGCTCTACGGGGCCCGGCTCGGAGAGAGTAATAAGTGGACTCGAGGTGAAAATAGATGAATTGAGATTGAAAAACGTGGAGTTAAGACCTAATTTACCGAGAAATGAGTTGAGGGAATTACTCGGTAAGGCTATGTTCTACCTACATCCAGAGTTCACAGAACACTTTGGAGTAGCAGTTATAGAGGCTATGAGTGCCGGCACTGTACCAATCGTGTATCGTGATGGCGGTGTATGGTATGATGTAGTTAGTAGAGTCTCAAGTATACTCGGGTATGAGAACATATTGGATGTTCCAAGGATTATTAAAGCCCTCGGGGGAGATAGAGATGCATATATTGAGCTACGTGACAAAGCTGTCGATGCCTCAAAGCTCTTTAACTACGAGAACTTTAAGAAAAAACTACTGGAGGAAGTAAACTACGTCTTGAAGATCAAGAGGCTTGGAGACAGTGGTGCTTAAAACCTCCCCGAGAGTAATTGCTAGGAGAATAATGGGGAGAAGAGGGGTTTTCCTACTTAGGAATGCACTATCAGAGATCTCTTTTAGACTCAGACTCTACAGTGATCCTCTCAGCGAGGGAAGAGAGTTTGGTGTATCGGCAATGGTTTGCACCTACAACGATGAGGACTGGGTTGTACCGGCACTACTATCTGCTAGAGGCCTCGTCGATGAATACGTAGTTGTAGACTCCTCGACTGATAGAACACCAGAGTTGATTAATGAGCTTAGAGAAGAGGAGGGGTTGAATATTAGAATGATCAGGCTTCCACCAGGTGATCTAGCACAGGCAAGAATGACTGCTATTAGGAATGCTAGGTATTCCTGGATCCTCTACTTAGACGCTGACTTTGTATATTTCGACTGGTCACCCAAATACATACGTGGATTCATAGAGGGGCTAGATAGGAGGAGGCACTACTTGTTATACTGGCCTCTAATACTGCTCTGCGGAGACTTGAAACACATGTGTAAAGAGGCATACCACGTAGAGCACTGGTTATTCACGTACTCTAGTAAACTAACTTATAAATATCTATACATTGGTGGAACGCCATTCGAGCACTTAATAGCACCTGTGTACTTATACAAGGCGCTGATTATTGATAAGCCGATGGGTCTGCATTTAACAAGTGTTAGAAAGCCATTCAAAGTAGCATATAAGCACTTGTGGTACCTCTACAGAGATGAATTCCAAAAGTGGTCTAGAGCTGGTGGAGATCCAGTAGAGCTAGCCAGGAGGAAGGCGCTGGAGTTATACGGCACTGACAACCTCGAAGAAGTGGGTCGGAGGATTATAAGTGAACAAGTATCGAAACTACCGGAATATAAAGGAGAATACCCGAGTATTTTGCTAAAGTACCTCAATTATTCGTGAAGAGTCCTTCCACCATGACCTTTGCAATTATTAGTTAAAAAGATCTACTAGAGAAAACCTTTGAAATTAGAGAGGCAACTAGTTTACTACATACTCTCTACTAGTTTGTAGAGTAATCCAACCTCCTCGGACATTATTTCCTCCCAGGACTTGATCTTAGGGGGTTCTACCGCGTCAACGCCTCTCTCGAGGATGTTCATGGCCTCCACGGTTAACGCCTCAAGATCCCACTCCTCAACTAGCTCTACACCAGGTAATCCACCATAGTAGATCTCAAGTGCTGGTATTTTATAGCCAACAACAGGTGTTCCAAGGTGAAGAGATTCCAAGACAGCGTAAGAAAATGTATCTTCGTGGCTCGGATAGAGCATTAGCCTAGCTTTAGCAATGACTTCGAATCTCTCCATTCTCGGAATAAACCCTGTAAAAAGAACCTTGTCTAATATGCCGAGTTTTCTACATACCTTTCTAAGAACTATTGACATTGCTTCTGTCATCTTGCCTGTTGTAACAAGCTTTAATCCGCTTGAGCGTTTCGAGATCTGTTTAAATACTATTAGAGCCTCCGCTAAACCCTTCACGGCGTCCGGTCTACCACCAAAAACCACGTAGTTTTCCTTGCTCCTAACTCTCTCCCTAACTCTCTTCATTAACGATAAGTCCTCATGATCAAGAGAAACCCCTGGATCAAGCGATATAATTCTATTAATCCATTCACCACTCATCTCAATAGATGTAGCTTTTGATACGCCAACAATGAGCGTGTATTTTCCCAACGCCTCGCTGTAGCGATGTTTTCTCATGTATTCCATGGGGAGCTCCCGGATCAATGCTTCTGCCTTGAAGAGTGCTTCCTCCACGGGTGAGTTGCTTCTTAGTTCCCTCCACAATAATAGGGCTTTCACGATGTTTAGAAATCTCTCCTTGGAGCCATAGAATGGTGGGAGTTGTAGTAAAACCATGCTCGGGGTGTTAAAGTACTCCGCTAGTTTATATCCAGTGTAGACAGCATCCCAGCTTTCATGTAGCACTACAACTGCATCATAGCTTCCAGGCGATACATGAATATTCCCTATTCCAGGTATGAGTAGTGGCGTTAACAAGTCAAATATTCGGGAACCAAATACTCTACGTAATCTATAGATCATGCCTGGCAATTGTGAAAACCCAGAGAATTTCACACCAAGCTCTTTTAGCTTTTTTAAGTATCTGCCTGAGTCTCGAAGCACATCCTTATTGTCCCACAAACCCCATGGAATGACAAGATGAGTCTCGAAGTGTTTAACGTACTCTCTTATAGAGCGTAGTGCTCGAAGTCCACACCCGTTACCGGTGAAGGTGGGGCAACCGCGAGTATTCTTGGTTTCTCCCTTTTCACAAGCAAGCACCATAATTACCAATTAGTCTTTTAATAGAATCCAAGTGATATATTGATTCACGCGCTATTGATTCGTATTAAAATGCTCTTATGGATCACAATTAAATGGATTAAAAATTGAATAGCTAGTACTACACTCTGTTTTATAAGGGCATGCTCTATGAGCGGCGTTGAGGGACACTTAGAGATCGCTAAGTACTACCTCGAGGGGGCATATAAGCTCTTAGATCGTGGAGGATCTTCGTGACGCGACCGAGAAGATCTGTGCTTCTATATAACACACTACAATAGCATTGGCGATCACTATTCTTGGAGAAGCTATACAAGTAAGAGTGGTTTCCCTATGTTTTCATACGAAACCCCTTAATTAAAGCTGGTCTAAGCGTTGGAGACGCCTATATTAATTAAAGTTAACACGAAAACACATAATTAAATAGTATCCTGGGGGTTTCCCCTACCTACACTTCAGTGGGTTTTACGGCTTCGTTGTAGTTTAGTAATATATTCGTGGTATCTCCTCATAGCCTCCTCGGGAAATGGATTTTTAATTCTTAGCCCTTCTACTTTTTCAAACTCTTTGTCAAATGTATATATAGTACTCATACCGATGGTTTTTGCCAAAAACACTATGTATCCATCCCACGGCTTGATGCGATAACGTAGTGCGTAGTCGAGGGATCGCATAACACTAGCTATGGATACATGGGGCAGTTTCGTTTATTAGGGTGTTTTTTGGTGTTTTATGGTTGGTTATGATGTTATGTCTAGTGGCTTTGAGAAGTTGTTAAGACCACGCGGGTTCTGCTAGGTTGTTGGTATTAGTTATAATACTCTTAAGCAGTGGGTTCGTGAGGGTAGAGTCAAGGTCTATAGGACTACTACTGGTAGGTGGAGGATACCATACTCTGAGGTTGAGAGAATACTCGGTCTGAGGCAAGGGTACACCGGGGAGACTAGGGCAGTTATATATGCACGTGTAAGTTCCTCAGACCAGAAGAGCGATTTGGAGAGGCAAGTGGAGTACTTGACGCAGTACTGTGCTTCAAAGGGATATAGAGTCGTAGATGTACTAAGTGACGTTGCTAGTGGGTTGAAGACCGAGAGGAGAGGTTTGCTAAAGCTCTTCAACCAAGTTGTCAATAGGCAGGTAGACGTGGTTGTAGTAACGTATAGGGATAGATTGACGAGGTTTGGCTTCGAGTACTTAGAGTACTTCTTCAAGCAGTACGGTGTTAGAGTAGAGGTTGCCTTTGGTGAAGAGCTCAAAGGTGCTTACCGAGAGCTCGTAGAGGACTTAATAGAAATTGTAACTTCCTTCGCTGGAAGGCTCTATGGGTTGAAGAGCCGCAGGAAAAGGAAACTTGTTGAGGGATTTAAGAAGCTACTAGAAGAGGTTGAGGAGTGTGAGTGAAGTCGTTAGAACAGTTGTCGTTAAGTCTACTCCTCTACCTAGGAAGTTATTCATGGTCTTCGTTGAGCTTGAGGGTATGTATAGGAATATGGTTGAGCAACTAGTACTATACGCTGCGAGGAGTGGAATAACTAGTTTTACTAAGTTGAAGGCCTTGAAGTACGGGGAGCTAAGGTCTCTATATCCACAGCTACCATCGCACTACGCATATACAGCATGCCAAGATGCATCCACTAGGACTAAGAGCTTCTTTAAACGCAGGAAGAAGGGCTTAGCGAAGAAGGATTATCCAGTGGTTAATAGGGTCTCTATATGGCTAGACGACCACTTGTGGAGAATGAAGAGTTCGACGAGTATTGAAATCGCTACTCACAAAGGCTCTGTTACTATTGAGTTAGAGCCTCACAAGCAGTACTGGAGATACTTGAATAGTGGCTGGAGACCGGCTTCCGAAGCCAAGGTCAAGCTTGATAAGAGAAGTAGGCGATTAATCACCTACTTAGTCTTCAAGAAGAGTGCTGAGACATATGAATCCAGGGGCTTCATTAGTGTTGATGTCAACGAGAACCACGTAGCCGTACTAGTTGATGATAAGGCATTCCTTTTTGAGACAGGCTTTAAAGACATAGTCTTAGGCTACTACTATCGTAGGAGGAGAGTCCAGGAGAGGTATGACAAGCTCTACGGGGTTAACTGTAGGGTTAAGAGAAAAATCTTTAGAAAGTTAAAAGAGAGGAAAAAGAAGAGTGATTTGAAGTGGAAGTTGGCGAATATTGTTGTTAGAGCTGCCTGGGAGAGACAATACGCTGTTGTCTTAGAGGAGCTAGGTGAGGAGCCGGCTAAGGATATGATTAACCACATTGGGGATAACCAGCTTAGGCACAGGATATACCAGGCGTCTTTCAAAGGAGTTCAAAAAGCTATCGAGGAGAAGGCTAGGGAGTACAGTGTCCCAATAGTCTATGTAAATCCGAGAAACACCTCTAGGATGTGCCCAGTACACAATGCTGGAATAATCTACAGTAATGGTTGTAGAATTGGTAGGTGCTCTAAGGGAGGGGAGCTGTGGCACAGAGACGTAGTTGCATGCTATAACCTACTCCTCAGAGCCCACCTAGGCAATGGGGGCAATGCTCCAAGCCTAGGTGGGTTAGTGGTAGATGGGAGCCCCGTGCCGTTGGGCTCGACCGCCACCCATGACCCCACAGTGGCCACTAGAGCCCCGTGGGCGAGGTGGAAGTCCTTGGAGGACACCACAAAACCCCTTAAAACACCAACAAACACCCTCCAAGGACAAACGGTTGTAATTTAGAGAGTCTTATAGATTGGATTATTAAGTACCTCAGTGAGTACGTAGTACCCAGTAGAAGCCTCACGGAAGCCTTTGATAAGTTTAAGAGGTCTAGAGAATACAGAGAACTAGTAGCTAAATGCACTAGCAGTGATTTAATTCAAACATATTGCTAACCTTCCTAGCCAAAGTTAAAAATACTTTTTAAAGACTATTATTATAGAGCTATGGAAAAGGGTGCTTTAAGAGCTATGAGCGTTTCTATTGATTGGGGTAGGCTTGAGGAGGTTGTTGAGAGGGCTGTTAGGAAAGCAAGGTCTGAAGATCTAAAGGAAATGGCTGGAGCTATTAAGACACTAGCAGAGTTTATGAAGACTGGCTTTGAGGAGATGCTCGGTAGGATTGATAGAGTTGAAAAGAGGTTAGAGGAACACTCCGCAATACTTCAAAACTATGCAAAAACCTTGCAAGAGCTTACAAAGGCTCTGCAGGAGCACTCGAAGAGATTGGAGGGGCTTAATAGACTAGTCACTGTGATTGCTCATAGATTTGGTATTTTGAGTGAAGAGAGCTTTAGAGAGGCCATAAGATATGTTGTTGAAGAGATCTTCGGTGTCGCCAAGGTTGAGAAGTGGATTTATAACGATGTTGAGGGCTTTGTTCATGGAGCCCCCTCAGTAATCGAGGTAGATGTTGTTGATAGAGACAGAGAGCATATATTACTAGAGGTTAAGTCTAGGGTTAGTCGAGGAGATGTATACGAGCTGAGCAAAGTAGGGAAACTATATGAGAGAGTAACAGGTTTAAAGCCAAGGCTAGCAATAATAGGGGGCTTCATGGATAAAGGCGTCAAGGAGTTGGCGGAGAAGCTAGGAGTGGAGATAATATCTATCACACCACCATAGTCAACTTAGCCAAGATCATTAAACCCGAATCTCTCTTAGCTACCGTTATACATAGCTTCTCCTTGATCTTTGCGGGTTTGCTAGTAACGTCCACATCAAGTGTTGAGAATATCCTACTAATATAGTATTCTCGGCGCTTGGTTTCATGAGCCAAGTCCATATAGCAGTATGTATTTATTCAAACAGTTTAGTGTGTTTTAACTCCACGTTGTGAATTGCTAAGGGCTAAAACCGCTACACTATTAACAGATTATTAGTGGTTTACTTTACATATATTATGGGGTTGACTATGAGTACTGTTTACAGTTTTCGTATACCTAGGAGGCTTAAAGAGGAAATGGATAAGCTTAGAGACGTAGTTGATTGGAGGAAAGAGATAGTGGCGTTTATAGAGGAGAGGGTAAGGATGTATAAGAGGCAGAAGGC